>NZ_JBLVOH010000219.1:0-716 GCF_053543675.1 Microbacterium umsixpiens | reverse complement strand
AAGAGGCGTTCGCGGCGATGGGCGATGCGGTGCGGCGGGCCGGCTTCGGCGGCTGAGGCGACCGGGTCGGACACGTCTGCGGAGGGTGTCAAGGGGCTCTGCGGGTGTCGGTCGTGTGCCGTAGAAAGGGAGTCGAGAGAAGGGATCCCGCATGGCCGCAGGTGATATCGAGACTTTCCATCGCAATGGCATCTGGTTCAACCGCATCGAGGGTGAATCGCAGACGTTGGGCGCGAGCTTCGAGACCGAGGCCGATGCGGTGAAGGCCGCTCGTGGTGCGGCGATGGCGCGCCAGGTCGCGCACACGGTGCGCACCGAAGAGGGTCCCTCGAAGGACGAGAGCGCGTACGAGCGGCACCCGCGCGACCTGATCGGATGAGCGTGCCGTCCGAGGGTGCGCGCGCAGCCGGTTCCGAGGGCCGGATGCTGTTGCAGGCATGTATCAACGGCGCCAGGGGTCCGGCGGAGCATCCGTGGTTGAGCCTCGACCCCGGCGTGGTGGCCGATGATGCCGCACGGGCAGTGGCAGCCGGTGCGCGCGACGTGCATGTGCACCCGAAGGATGCGGCGGGGCGCGACAGCCTGGCCGCCGACGATGTGGCCCGGTGGGTGTGGGCTGTCCGTCAAGCCGCGCCGGGCGTGCCGGTCGGAGTGACGACCGGCGAGTGGGCCGAGCCCGACGTCGAGCGTCGTCTGGCCGCGATCGAGTCGTGGAC
>NZ_JBLVOH010000218.1:0-720 GCF_053543675.1 Microbacterium umsixpiens | reverse complement strand
CCGCCGCTGGGTGAGCGCCCGTCCGATACGACGCTCGCGGCGCTGAACGCCTCGATCCCGCCGCAGCACCGGTTCGTCTCGGCGCTGCTGACCGGTCATGTCGCCCCGCGCCAGCCCGGCCGCCCCGCGGAAGCCGCAGGTCTGGCCGAGGCGCTGGATGCCGTCCGTGTGATCGCGGCGGCCGCCGGCGTCGAGATCGACGTGGTCCAGGCCGAGCGTGCAGCTCTCCACCCGGGACGCACCGGGTCGCTGCGCGTCGCCGGCGAAGAGGTCGGCTATGTCGGCGAGCTGCACCCCACGGTGGCTGAGGGGGCGGATCTGCCCGGGCGCGCGACCGTGTTCGAACTCGACCTCGACCGCATCCTGACGCTCGCGGGCGGTCGGGTCGTCGCGGCATCGCTGTCGACGTTCCCCGCGGCGACGCAGGACGTCTCGCTCACGCTCCCCGCGGACGTACCGGCCGCCGACGTGCAGGCCGCACTCGCCGAGGGCGCGGGTGCGCTGCTCGAATCGGTGCGACTGGTGGACGACTACCGCGGCGAAGGTGTGCCGGAAGGCTCGAAGAGCCTGACCTTCGCACTGCGCTTCCGCGCCGACGACCGCACGCTCACGGCAGCCGAGGCCACCGAGGCCAAGCTCGCCGGTGTGGAGGTCGCGGCCCAGAGCTTCGGAGCCGCACTGCGCGACTGAGCCGTCTCCGCGGAAGCCCTGATCTGCTCT
>NZ_JBLVOH010000217.1:0-721 GCF_053543675.1 Microbacterium umsixpiens | reverse complement strand
GGGGTGCTCGAGGTGTTCCTCGCGTGCTGGCGGGAGAGCTACCGGGATCTACTCCCCGACGCGGCGATCGACGCGATGACGGATGAGCGGGCCGAGGCGCTGTGGCGCCGGGTGCTCGCCGATCCGGTGGGCGTCGTGCTCGTCGCCGAGCGCGACGGTGAGATCGTCGGGATCACCCGGTACGCCGCGACCCCCGGCGATGGCGACCGGGTCGACGGCGCGGTGCACTCGCTGTACGTCTCGCCGCGGGCCCACGGGGGCGGGATCGGCGGCGGGCTGCTGGCTCAGGCGGCGGCGGAGCTGCAGGATGCCGGGGCCGAGGCCGCGACGCTGTGGGTGTTCGCGGCGAACCTGCCGTCGATCGGGTTCTACGAGTCGAAGGGCTGGCGTCCCGACGGAGCCACCCGCACCCAGCCGGAGTTCGGTGAGCCCGAACAGCGCATGCGCAGGGAGTGGACATGACCGCCGACGCAGCCGTCGCCGCCGTCCTCGCCACGGACTCCGCACCGCGCGGCGCCGTCGCGGGTGTCGTCACCCACGCCGGGCGCGACGTCGCCGCGGGCGGCCTGGCCGACCTGGCCGGAACGCCGATGACCACGGCGACCGCGTTCGACATCGCCTCGGTATCGAAGGTCGCCGCGACCACGACCGCGATCCTGCGACTGGTCAGCCGCGGCGACATGGGCTTCGAAGACCGCGTCGACCGCTTCGTCCCCCGCCC
>NZ_JBLVOH010000216.1:0-728 GCF_053543675.1 Microbacterium umsixpiens | reverse complement strand
GGTGAGCCAGTAGCCCATCCCCTCGACCGAGGCGACGACGACGCCGCTCAGCGTGGTGCCCGCCCGGCCGCTGCCGTCGGTGGAAAGGGCCTCGACCGCCGACCGGGCGCGGGCCAGCGCTTCGAGCAGATCCTCCAGCTCGAGGTCGACCCGGCCGATGTAGCGCGCGAACTCGTCGATGACGGTCGCGCTCGCGCGCTCGCCCGCCTCGTGCCCGCCCATGCCGTCGGCGACGAGGAACAGCGGCGGGCTCGCCATGTACGAGTCCTCGTTGAGCGGGCGGCGCAGACCCGAATGGGTCGCGGCGCCCGTGGCGACGATGAGCGGACGGGTCATGCGTATCCTCCGACCATGACGACGCGGTCGCCGATCTCGATCACGTCGCCGAGCTTGATCGGCACGCGCTGGCCTGCGGGGCAGGAGATGCGCTGGCCCTCGCGCACGAGGGTCAGCCCGTTGGTGGAGTGACGGTCGAGGATCCAGCCGCCCGAGGTCTCGGCTGCGGCCTCGAAATGCGTCTTCGACAGCGAGAGGGTCTCGTCGCGCACGGGCACGACCACGACGCCCTCCTCGGGGGCGGGGTTGCGCCCGAACACCGTGCGACGCGAGACGGGGATGCGCGTCCCGTCGTCCCACGTGAACACCAGCCGGTGACCCGGGATGCTGATGCGGGTCTCTTCGAGGTCGTCGTCCGCCGGCGCGGGTGTCGGCGCCGCGGCAGCGGATGC
>NZ_JBLVOH010000215.1:0-735 GCF_053543675.1 Microbacterium umsixpiens | reverse complement strand
GTGGGGGCCGGCGCAGGCGCCGGAGCAGGCGTCGGAGCAGCGATGGCGGTGGCGCGGATGTCGTCGATACCCACGGGCACTGCCGACTTCGCCCCGGAAGAGGTGTAGAGCGCGAAGGCGTAACCACCCGGCTTCTGCAGGCGTGCGGACGATGCATCCGAGTGCGAGACCTGCCAGGCCGACGGCTCTGCGGCACCCGAGACCCAGGCTTTCGCCGAGAGGGCGACGGGGTTGGTGCCGGTCACCCGGAACGCGACGTCCAGCGAGGTTCCACTCTTCACGGTCACCGGAAGGCGACGCTCGGCGAGGCTCTGGACCCCGGTGAGGTCAGTGAGTCGCACGACGGACACGTAGGCCGAGCCATCGGGGTGCACACGCACCCGCACGCCGTAGGAGTCCTTCCCGGAGACGCGCACCGCCTGCGCGAGGTAGATCGGACCGCCGACGGGCAACTTCGGGATCGAGAGCGAGAACTTGCTGTCGACGTCGGCTGCCGAGACGCCGGTCACGGTCGCCCGCGCGGTGATCCCCGGCTTACGGCTCGCCAGCAGAGCCACGTCTCCCGTGACACTGGAGGCGCCCTCGACGACGCGCCACGCGCCGGCGGCCGATGATCCCCATCCGGAGCCGACGGTGCGGTCCATGTCGTCGTCGATGACCGGGGCAGGAGCAGCCGCTGCAGGTCGCGTCGCTCCCTGCGACACATCCGCCGATGCGGCTACCGGCACAGACGTC
>NZ_JBLVOH010000214.1:777-8901 GCF_053543675.1 Microbacterium umsixpiens | reverse complement strand
GAGACTGGAGACGCCGCGCGCCTCGGTCAGCTTCTGGAACAGCTCCGGGTTGTCGAAGCCCCACTCGGAGCTCTTCTGTCCGAAGAAGACGCCGACGAAGTTGTCGGTGTCGTTGTAGTCACCGGTCCAGCCCAGCAGGTGGATGCCGTGATCCGCGGTGCCGGTGGTGCGGTCGAGGTACTCGACCCACTCCTCCGAGACCGGGGTGGTCTCGACGCCGACCTCGGACAGCTGCGACGACAGGACGGTGTAGATCTGCTCGGGGTCCGGCATGTACGGACGCGAGACGTTGACCGGGTAGTTGAACGTGAGCTTCAACGGGTTGGCCTCGTCGTAGCCGGCCTCCGCCAGCAGCTCCTTGGCCTTCTCGGGGTCGTAGTCGTAGGTCGTGACATCGGGGTTGTACCCGTTGACGACCTCCGGCACGAACTGCGTCGCCTTCTCGGTGCCCTCGGGGAGCACCTGGCTGATGAGCGCGTCCTTGTCGACCGCGTACGACAGCGCCTCGCGGACCTTCGGGTCCTGCAGCTCCGGGATCGCCTGGTTGAACGCCAGGTAGAGGATCGTGAACGGCGGGCGCGACACCATCGTGAAGCCGTCGTCCGCGAGAGCCTTGGTGTCGGCCGGGCCCACCAGGTCGTAACCGTCGATCGATCCGGACTCGAGCGCCTGGCGGCGAGCGGTCGGGTCGTCGATCGTGCGGAAGATGATCTCATCGACCTGCCCCGCCTCGCCCCAGTAGTCGCCGTAGGCCTTGAGCGTGACCTGCTCACCCGGTGCCCACTCGTCGAACTGGTACGGGCCGGTGCCGACCGGGTGCCCCATCGCGTACTCGGACAGCTGCGGCGCCTCGGCGGAGCCGGCGACCTCGTCCGCACCGAACTCCTGCAGCGCCGACGGGCTCTGCATCGCGAACGACGGCAGCGAGAGCGACGGGATGAAACCGGCGAACGGCTTGTTCAGCTCGATCGTGACCGAGTAGTCGCCATCGGGGGTGCACGACTTGTACACGGCATCGGCCGCGTTGGACGCGTAGCCCTTGAAGAGCTTGTTGTAGTAGTAGCCGAACGCTTCGGAGGCGGCGAGACCGGTCCAGTTGAACCAGCGGTCGAAGTTGACGCAGACGGCCTCGGCGTTGAACGGGGTGCCGTCCTGGAAGGTCACGTCCTCCTTGAGGGTGAACGTGTGCGACATGCCGTCATCGGACGACTCCCACTTCTCGGCGAGGAGCGGTGCCGGGTCTGCCGTGCCGGGCTTGGTGCCCACCAGACCCTCGAAGATCTGGCGTGAGACGCGGAAGCTCTCGCCATCCTGCGCGAACGCGGGGTCGAGGCTGGCCGGGTCGGAGGATGCCGCGAACACGAACGTCCCGTCGACATCGCCTCCCGCGTCCGCATCGTCGTCGCCCCGCTCGCTGGCGACGCACCCTGCGAGGGCGATCGCGGCGATCGTGGCTCCGGTTACGGCGATGAGTCCTCGCCGACGCTTGACTGATTGGTGCATTGTGTGACCTTCCCTGTCGGGCGCTTCTTTGCGCGTCCCGAGGCTTCTTCGCCTCGGCGACGGTGATGACTAGACGGTACCCAGCAGATCGGCAGATGCCAAACGCATCCGCATTGCAATCCGGTATCGGCGGGCGCCCTGCCGATCGGGTAGTGTCCAGACCGTGTCCGACTCCACCCCGCTCGCCATCTGCTTCGGCGAGGGCATGGTCGCCCTCGTCGCCGCCACAGCCGGACCGCTGGAGGACTGCCGCACCTTTCACCGTTCCCTGGCCGGAGCGGAATGGAACACCGCCATCGCTCTGTCGTCGGCCGGCATCCGAACTGCTGTCCTCTCCCGGGTCGGCGACGACGGTTTCGGCCGGTTCCTCACCGCGGAGCTGCGCGCACACGGCGTCGACGACACGGCCGTGGAGATCGACGATCAGGCGCCGACGGGGCTCTACGTGAAAGAGCTCGTCGCCCGAGCGGACGGCGCGGTCGACGGGACGATGCACTACTACCGCGCGGGCTCCGCGGCCGCCGCGATGTCGCCCGAGACGCTGGCTGCGCCGGTGGCATCCACCCTGCTCCCCCGGGCCGCGCTCGTGCACACCTCCGGGATCACGCCCGCCATCTCCGCATCTGCGCTCGCCGCCCAGGAGGCGCTGTACTCCGACCATCGTCCCGGCCGGCTCGTCAGCTTCGACCTGAACTGGCGCCCGGCGCTGTGGCGTGGCCGCGAGGCGGAGGGCAGGGAGATCGTGTCCGGCTTCGCCCGCCGCGCCGACATCGTGTTCTGCACGCGCCCCGATGCGGAAGCGGTGTTCGGGACCAGCGATCCTCAGGAACTGCGCGCGCTGTTCCCCCAGCCGCGCTACCTGGCGGTCACCGACGCCAGCGGGGCCGTCGCCTTCGACGGCGAAGAGCGTGCCGAGAGCGACGCGCTCGATGCCCCGGTCGTGGAGACCATCGGCGCGGGAGACGCGTTCGCTGCAGGTTTCCTCGCCGGGGTGCTGACCGGGTTGTCGCTCACCGGGAGCGTCGCCCGCGGGCACCGCATCGCGACCCGCGCGCTCCTCAGCACCCGCGACCACGTCGACTGAGCCGTACGCCGCGGGGCGGAGAACTCCTCGTGGGGCGGAGGTCGCCCCGGGTTTCTCCGCCCGACACGGAGGATGCCTCCCCACACGGGGAGACGGGCACGGGGAGTCAGGTGCGGCGTCGGCGCGCGGGAACCGCGTCGTGGGTGCGCTGCAGAGAGACGGCCACCGGTTCGCCGCGGTGCTGCACGACACGGACGAACAGCACGTCGACCAGAGCGAGCTGGGCGATGCGGCTCGACATCGCCGCCATCCGGAACGGCGACTCTTGCGCGTGCGTGAGCAGCACGACATCCGCCGCGAGGGCGAGGGTGGACTCCGCGACGCTGGTGACCGCGACAGCCAGCGCACCGGCATCTCGGGCGACCTCGAGCGCCCGCAGGGTCTCTGCGGTCTCCCCGCCGTGCGAGAACGCGATCGCGACGTCATCCGGCGTGCGCAGCGAAGCCGTCGTCACCGCGAGATGCGGGTCCGGCGAATGCGACACGGAGCACCCGATGCGCGACAGCTTCAGCAGCAGATCCTGCGCCGTCAGCGACGATGCCGCCTGTCCGAAGAGGTCGATGTGCCGGGCATCGACCACCGCGCGGGCTACCCGGTCGAGGGCTGCGGCATCGAGGGCGAGGGCGGTCTTCTCGATCGCGTCGATCTCCTGCGCGGCGAGCTTCGCGGCGATGGCCGTCGGCCCGTCGTCCGGATCGATGGCCGTGGTATCCAGACCGAACCGCGCCTGTTGCGCCTGGGCGAGGGTCATCGCGCGGGCAACCGCCACGCGCAGCTCCCGGTAACCGCTGTACCCCAGTGACTGGGAGAAACGGGCCACCGTTGACAGGGAGGTCCGACAGAGCTGGGCGAGGTCGTTGATGGCCAGGTCGACGACGAGCGTCGGGTCGCCGAGGATCGTCTCCGCGACCCGCGCCTCCGCGGCGCTCAGCTTCGAGAGCGAGCGCCGCACACGTGCCAGAACGTCATCGTCCATGGAGTGATCCTGTCCTCAGTCGGCGCTGGCCCTCTGCTTCACGGCGAAACGCCCCAGAAGCGCGTCGCGGGCCGTCTGCGCACCGAGCCTACTGGCCGCGGCGACCTCGACGGTCGGCACCGGCAACGGGTTCGTCGTCGGTAGACCGACATTGACGACGACCGCTGCCGGATCACGAACCGCTGCCCGTTCGACGAGAGCCCGCTGCGCGGCATCGGTATCCGGACGGTCGATCAGCAGCACCGTGGTTCCGGGCGCTGCGACGACCTCGTCCATCACACGGTCCTGCTCGGCGAGCGGGGTGGATGCCACATCGAGGCGCACGCGCAGACCGTCGTCGGCGAGCGCGTTCGCGACATACGAGCCGGCGCTGTCGACCGCGAGCGTCGAGCGGCGACGGGCATCGATCACCGCGAGCTCGGATGCGGCAGCGGGGGTGTCACCGGTGACCATCAGCACGCGACGCACGATCTCCGCGGCATCGAAGTCGTCGGCGGTCTCCTGGTCACGGTCGGCGGCCGCGCGGAGCTTGGCGGCGAGGGCGGCGACCCGACGGGCGGCCTCCTCGACGCGCTCACGCGAGAGCGAGCCGTCACGCAGTGCGGCGACGATCCCGTCACGGGCCGCACGGAAGTCCCGCTCGTCCTGGTCGGGAAGCGCGGCGTCGCCGGGGTTGGTCGGGTTTCCGATGCAGAGCAGGTCGGCACCGGCGGCGAGGGCCAGGGCTGCTCCCCCACCGAGTCCGACGGTCTCGCGGATGGCGGCCATGTCGAGCGCATCCGTGATGATGACGCCGTCATACCCCCAGTCGCGCAGCTTGCCGAGCACCCGGGGGTTGAGCGTGGCGGGCTGCTCGCCCCACGCCGGGACCACGATGTGCGCGGTCATCACGGCATCCACGCCCGCGTCGACGGCCGCGCGGAACGGTTCGAGGTGCACCCGCTCGAACTCCTCGAGATCGAGGGTGATCTCGGGGAGGGAGTGGTGCGAGTCCATGTGGGTGTCGCCGTGACCGGGGAAGTGCTTGACGCATGCGGCGACCGCCGCATCCTGGATGCCGTCGATCGTGGCGACCACGTGCCGTGAGACGAGCGCTTCGTCGTCGCCGAACGCCCGCACGCCGATGACCGGGTTGCGGGGGTCGGTGTTGACGTCGGCGACCGGGCCGAGCACCACGTTGGCGCCGACCGCGCGCACGCGCCGAGCCAGCTCTGCGCCGGTCTTCTCCGAGGCCACCAGGTCGTCGAGCAGACCGAGCTGGGCTGCTCCGGGAACGGTCGACCCTGTGGCGGATTCCAGGCGGGTGACGCTGCCGCCCTCTTCGTCGATACCGATCAGGGCGTCGGGGTTCGCGTCGAGGATCGCCGCGCTGAGCGCCGGGAGTCCTTCGCCCACGTTCTGGCCGAAGTACACGACCCCGGCCAGGCCGTCACGCAGTTCGGCGCGCAGCCACTCCGGCGCCTCGGTGCCGAAGAACCCCGGCCACAGCACCCCGTTCGCGAGGCGCTCGAGTTCGTCGGTCATCCCTTCACGGCTCCCGCGACCATGCCGGAGGCGAGCTTGCGCTGCACCAGCACGAAGAAGATCATGACCGGGACGGTGATGATGGTCGACGCGGCCATGATGCTGCCCCAGTCGTTGGAGTGCAGGCCGAAGAACGACTTGAGGCCGATCGAGACCGTGTACTGGTCGGTCTGGGCACCGAGGATCGTCATCGCGAAGATGAACTCGTTCCACGCCGTGATGAAGCTGAAGATGCTCGTCGCGACGAGGCCCGGCATGACGAGCGGCAGCAGCACCGAGCGGAACATCCGCCACCAGCTGGCACCGTCGATGTAGGCGGCCTCCTCGAGCTCGACCGGAACGGCGGCGACGAAGCCGCGCAGCATCCAGATGCCGAAGGCCAGCGACAGGGCGACGTAGACGACCATGAGGCCCAGGATGCTGTTGAGCAGGCCAAGGCTCTTGACCTGGAGGAACAGTGGGATGACGAGTGCCTCGAGCGGCACCATCTGCACCACGAGGATCATCATCAGGATCATCGTGCGGAACTTGAACTTGAACCGCGCGACAGCGACGGCAGCGAGCAGGCAGACGAGCGCGCTCACCAGGACCGTGACGAGAGCCACGATGGCCGAGTTGCGCAGGTACGTGCCGAAGCCGCCGTCGGTGAGGACGAACGCGAAGTTGTCCCACGTGAACTCCTGCGGGATCAGCGACTGCCCACCGCTGGAGGCCTTGCCGTCGAACGCGCTGGAGACCATCCAGTACACGGGGAACAACGTGAAGATCAGGACCGCGGCGACCGCGATGCCGAGTCCGATCCGGGAGCGGAGCCGGGGGCGCGGGTTCACAGCTCGTCCTCCTTCATGAGGGAGCGGATGTAGACGATGGTGATGCCGATCAGGACGAGCGTGAGCAGCACGGCGAGCGCTGCACCGAAGCCGTAGCGGTTCTGGCCGAACGACTCCACGTACGACCAGACGCCGAGGTTCAGCACCTGGCGGTTTCCGCCACCGCCGCCGGGCATCAGGTACACCTGCGCGAAGACCTTGAAGTCCCAGATGGTCGAGAGGATGATCACGACCGAGAACACCGGGCGGAGCGTCGGGAAGATGATCTTCCAGAAACGACGCCAGGCACCGGCGCCGTCGAGAGCCGCCGCCTCGAGCATCTCCTTCGAGACGCCGAGGAGTCCGGCGAGCACGGTGATCGCCACGAACGGGAAGCCGTGGTGCACGACGTTGAGGAGCACGATCGCGTAGAAGGACCACTGGTTCGTGAACCAGTTGACCGGATCGTCCATGAGCCCGAGGTCGGTGAGGACCTGGTTGAAGATGCCGCGGTCGGCATCGAAGATGAAGGTCCAGACGTAGGTACCGGTCACGGCGGGCATCGCCCACGCGACCATGATGCAGCTGGAGACGATGACGCGCCACGTGGTGCCGAGCCGCGCGAGCAGCAGGGCCACGAGCGTGCCGACGGCCACCGTGACGAAGACCGCCACAGCGGCGAAGCCGACGGTGTTGGGCAGCACCACCGTCCAGAGAGTCGGGTTGGTGAGCGCCTCGACGTAGTTGTCGAGACCGATCCAGTTGTTCTCCCCGGTGTTGATCTCGCGCAGACCGTAGTCCTGCAGCGAGTAGATGAACACCTGGATGAGAGGCCAGAGCATGAGCACCGCGAGGATGACCAGCCCGGGCGCGAGAAGAAGCCAGGGGCGGGCCGCGACGATCGAGAGACCGCGTCGCTTCCGGCCGCCGGCCACGGAGGCGGAGGTGGACTCCGCCTTCGTGACCGGCAGTGGCGCTTGCACCATCGACATGGAAGGGATGCTTCCTTACTGGTTGAGCAGTTCGGTCATCTCGGCGGAAGCGTCCTTCGTCGCGGTCGCGACGTCCTTCTGCCCGCTGAGGATGGCCTGGATCATGGAGTTGGTCGTCTTCTTCGCCTGGACGGCGCCGAAGTTCGGGGTGACCGGGACGGATGCTCCGCCATCGACCATCTGCTCGGCGAACGGTGCGACCAGCGGGTCGGTCGAGGCGAGGGCCTCTTCCATCGCGGACTGCACACCCGGGAAGTAGCCGGTCTCGTCCGACCACTGCTCGGCGAACTCGCCGGTCGTGACGAGCTTCACGAACTCCCACGCGAGGTCGGCGTTCTTCGTCGTATTGAAGATCGAGAGGTGCGATCCACCGAGCACGGACGGGGCGATGCCGCCGTCCTGGCCGGGGATGACGGCGGCGCCGATCTTGCCCTCGAGGTCGGGATTCGCCTCGATGAGTTTGTTCGGCGTCCACGAACCGGACAGCATCATGGCGACGTTGCCCTGCGTGAAGGCATCGCTGAGGTCGGTCTCCTTCCAGGTGGTGGCACCTGCGGAAGAGAAGCCGTGCTCAGTGGCGAGGCCCGTGTAGAACTCGATGCCCGCCTGCGACTCGTCGCTGTCGAGCTCGCTGGTCCAGGTGTCGCCGTCCTTCGTGGCGATCTCGCCGCCGGCACCCCAGACCCAGGGGTAGACCTGGAACTCGGCATCGCCCGCGACCGGGAACGGCAGCATGTCGGGGTTGGCGGCCTTGATGGCGTCGCCCGCGGCGACGATGTCGTCCCACGTCTTCGGAGCATCGAGACCGAGCTCCTCGAACACGTCGGCGCGGTAGACGATCGAACGGACACCGGCATACCAGGGCATGCCGTAAAGCTCGTCTTCGTAGGTGCCGGCGACCTCGAGGCCCTCGACCAGGTCGTCGCGCAGGCCCTTCTCGCCGTCGACGTACTCGTCGATCGGGAGGAGCGCGCCCGCGTCGGCGAACTCGGCGGTCCAGGTGGTGCCGGTCTCGGCGATGTCAGGAGTCGTGCCACCGGCGATGGAGGTCACGAAACGGTCGTGCGCGTCTGCCCACTGGATCTCGTCGATCTTGACGGTGGCGCCGGTCTCCTTCTCGAAGGCTTCGGCGACGTCGTCGTAGAAGGCCGACGCGTCCGGGTTGGTGCCCTTCATGATCCAGACGGTGAGCTCTTTGCCCTCGCCGTCGGTGGAGCCTGTGTCGCCGCGGCCCGC
>NZ_JBLVOH010000214.1:0-757 GCF_053543675.1 Microbacterium umsixpiens | reverse complement strand
CCGGGGAGGGCGAGCGTGGCCACGGCGCCGAGCGCCACGGCCGGAAGAATGCGCTTGTGCATGCGGGGATCTCCTCTTTGAAAAGTCCAGGCGAATATCGGGTATTCACCGGGGGTTAGGAAAAAGTATCCACGACTAACTAATTACCTGCAAGTTCCTCTCACAATCGTCATGCGGCCGTAACATCAGCGCCTCCACGGGGCGTGAGCGTCAGACTCGAAGACCCAATGCGCCTCGTGGGCACGGAACTTCTGGTCGCACGTGCGCCCTCCGTGTGCGAAATGGGGGGTCGTTGGGGAGGCACACCCCCGCTCCAGCTAACTGCGGTTTTGATGGGGCCGACACGAGAGCATGCCGACTCCATCAAACTTCGGGCACTCCGCCAGGAGTGCCCTCGAGATCAGCCGATCACTGCAATCCACGGCCCGCCGGCGGTTGCCCACCCAAGCAACATGGGCCCGGCGTATGTGCAGTCCTGGCGAACCCGCTGCCCATCAGCGATCGCATCTCGAACGGTGTGCTGACATGTGTACTCGGACGCGAAGGTCAGCGTTCCCGTTTCGACTCCCGTTGCGATCTGCCCGGCACTGATTGTGCTCGCTACGAGCCCAACAGCCAGCACGCCACCCGCAAACCACTTAGTTTTCTTGATCATCTCGTTCTCCTTCTCACCCTCATCGAGACCTCATAGTCTCGATCTAAGATGTTACCTGCTAGGCGTTTCTTTACCTGCAAGTTCCTCTCACAATCGTCATGC
>NZ_JBLVOH010000213.1:22980-34356 GCF_053543675.1 Microbacterium umsixpiens | reverse complement strand
GAGGCGGTCAAGAAGCAGGCGGGTGCGTACACGACGGGCGGTGTGACTCGTCAGTCGGGGCCGGGTCGGTATGAGACGGCGGTGGCGGTGTCGGTGGCGTCGTTCCCGACGGCGGGCGTACCGGTGGTGTATCTCGCGAACGGGCGAGGCTTCCCGGATGCGTTGGCGGGTGCGGCGGCGGCGGGGCACTTCGGTGGTCCGGTGCTGCTGACGGAGCCGGGCGCGTTGCCGCCGGTGGTCGCGGCGGAGCTGGCGCGTCTAAAGCCGCAGAAGATCGTGATCCTCGGTGGCACCGGTGTGGTGACGGAGGCGGTCAAGAAGCAGGCGGGTGCGTACACGACGGGCGGTGTGACTCGTCAGTCGGGGCCGGGTCGGTATGAGACGGCGGTAGCGGTCTCGGTGGCGTCGTTCCCGACAGCTGGCGTGCCGGTGGTGTATCTCGCGAACGGGCGGGACTTCCCGGATGCGTTGGCCGGTGCGGCCGCGGCGGGGCACTTCGGTGGTCCGGTGCTCCTGACGGAGCCGGGGGCGCTGCCGCCGGTGGTCGCGGCGGAGCTGGCGCGTCTAAAGCCCCAGAAGATCGTCATCCTCGGTGGCACGGGTGTGGTGACCGAGGCGGTCAAGAAGCAGGCCGAGACCTACGTCAAGCGCTGACGACAGAATTCACGGGATTCGGAGTTCGTTGATCGGTTCTCGACGGCTCGCCAGAATCGCCGGAGCGATGGCAGCGACGAGAGCCGTGTTCACAGCGACCACCGCCAGCGCTCCGGTGAAGGTCGCCCCTGGCCAGGGGTCGCCACTCGCGGCGAGCGCGACGAGCGAGATGCCGATTCCGATCCCGGTGCCGATGACGCAGAGCACCGCGGTTTGCATCAGGAGGAGGGTGATGATGAGCGCGCGACTCGCCCCGAGCGCCCTCCTCCGGCCGAAATCCTTTCGCCTCATCAGCACCAGGCCGTACTGCAGAACAGCGACCAGAAGGGCGGTCAGAGTGAGGAGAGCGATCACGAGGCCTCGGGAGAATCCGCGGAGTTGCGCGTCGATTAGTCCTCGCAGATCGGCCAGCGCCTCACTCGTCTGTACCTTCGTCTTCGAGGCGTCTTCGACGCCGAGCAGAGATACGACTGTCTCACTGATCGGGCCGACGAGTTCGGGTGACGTGGCGATGACGATAAGGACAGCGATTCGCTCGTCGCCATCGACGGGGTGTGGGACCAGCGCCAGAGGCTCGAATCTCCGAAGAAATTCTGGAACCTCAAGTCGCCCGCCTATGCCGAAGGCGCCGCCCGAGTCGACGATTGAGACTCCACCGACGAAGTCTGGAGTGCCGAGCTGCTCCGCTGCCTGATCCGACTCCCAAACCAGGGCGCCTGGTAACGGGGACTCATGGGGTATTCCTAGTCGCTCGAGGTCGGCGCCGTAGGCGAGGCGAACGGGAACGTGCGCCCCGCCTGGCACGCGCGAATTGGTGGCATCCACCGCAGCCGACAAGCCCGCGGCCCACTCGATCCCTTCGATCCCGTCGATCCGGTCGAGAACGTCGGCGGTGAGGTCGGAATCGGGATCGGCGCGGATCGTTATCGAGCGCGTGCCTGCGGAGTCGATGGAGTTGAGAACGTTCTGCTCGGCACCGACGGTGCGCCCGGTGGTGAGCATGACGACGACGATCATGCCCACGACCATCAGGACCGTGATGATGGAAGCCACCGGTTGGGAGCGGATCGCCGCTCGCGATTCGCGGAGAACAGGACCGATCACAGTGTGATCTCCCGGTCGCACGCGCTCGCGACCTCGGGGGAGTGCGTGACGATGATGACAGCGGCCCCCGCGCGGGCATGATCCTGCAGTGCCTTGACGACGACGCTTGCCGTCGTCGGGTCCAAGTTTCCCGTGGGTTCATCGGCTAAGAGAATGTCCGGCGCGTTGAGGAGAGCCCGGCAGAGAGCGATGCGCTGTGCCTGACCCCCGGACACTTGCCCGGGTTTGCGTTGCGCCGGCACATCGACACCGAACCGCGCGAGAAGCTCGTGTCCTCGCGGCTCGAGAGCGTGTCGAGGCAGTCCGCGGTACAGAGCCGTCTCAGTGACGTTGTCCAGCACGGATCGCGTGGTGTCGAGGCCGGCATCCTGAAAGACGAATCCGAACCTTTCGGCGCGCAGATGCGCGCGCTGCGCATCGCGGAACACACGGCTCGAAGTCCCATCGATCAACACGTCCCCGCTGCTCGGCTTCAGCATGAGGCCGAGCAGGTACAGCACCGTTGACTTTCCGCGGCCAGACCGGCCCGTCAGCGCCGTTGTCGAACCGGCGGGAAATTCTGCCGACCAGCCTTCGATGAGCGGATGATCGGCGTCGTACCGGAAGGTCAGGTCATCGGCGCGCAACCTCATGCCGGTCGCGGACCTCATTTCGTCGCACTCCCGGGGATCTGTACACGCAACCCCTGCCGCGCCCCGGTGATCGCCGACATCCCTTTCGCAGACGCAACGACCTTCACCGCGACCTCACGCCCGTCCTCATCGACAACAGCTGTCGATCCGTCTGCGACGGTCACCAGCGCCGCAGAGGGCACGACAAGTCCTTCGACTTCGGCGACGACGATGATCCGTGAACGGAGGGCGGTCGTGCCCGTAGGCGGTATCTCGCTGCACGCGGTTGCGCAGATGACCTCTCCGTCCGGTGCGCTCAGACGGATATCAATGGCGCCTTCGTCACCGCGCAGTTGTTCTTCGGCGGTCGCCTCCCATGTCTCTCCGCGCGGAGAGGTGATCTCGACTTTCGTTCCGGTGGGCATCATCGCCGCCTGAGCCTCGGTGACGGGGATCTGGAATGTCGGAGCGGGCGAGAGTCCGCGTACGACACTCTCGCCCCCGGTGAGCGTTGCCCCGCGATTGATCACGGCGGTGTCGAGCGTCACGCGCGCGGGTAGCGACGGCACAAAGATGACGTCACCGACGTCGACCATCCCCGACGGTTGTGCGCCAAGCGTCCTCTGCCAGCGGCTGACGGCGCCCTTGGTTCCCTCGCCGAACACCCCGTCGATGCTGCCGCCGTACTGGCCGCTGTCGCGAAGCATCTCCTGCAATTGGCGAACGTCCGCGCCCGCGCTGTCGAGACCGAGGGATCGGAACATCGGAACGGCGCCCTGAGCGACGACGACCGGACGCAGATCGACGGTGTAGAGCACGGTGCCGGAGGTGACCGCGGTGCCTGCTTCGACGGCGATATCCGTGACGATACCCGCGGCACGGTTGGTGCCGATGGGCTGCTGCGCCCACTCAGTCATCGTGTTGAGGCTCACCGCGTACCCGACACTGCCGTGTTCCACCGCGACGAAGGAGTGTCCCGCCGAGGACAGAGGATCGTCGGCGGGACGGAGGACCGTCACGACGGCCCAAGTACTCGCGGCACCGATCACCAGCAGGGCGATGGCCGCGAGGATCATCGCACCGCGCAGGCGACCGCGAGGCCGTCCGGCGATGTCCTCGCGGTATGCCGAGTCGACAGGTGATGACGACATCTAGTATCCCGGCCGAGGGCACTCTTCGAGAAGTGCGAAGTACTCGTCTTCGGTGACCTGGGAGTTCGAGGTCGTGTACACCTCCGCGTACGGGTCCCATGCGTTCCCATCGGCGAGTGCACCTTCCACGAAGGTCTGCTCGCTCGGTGGGCTCCCTGGATCGAGGCCCTGACCGCGGATGCACTCGGCCGTGTCCAGCTCCATGAGATAAAGCAGCCTCAACTCGGGTTCGGTGAGTGCGGGGGCGATCTTGTCGAGTCCGTTCTCCTTCGCGCACTCCGCGAGGTCTGCGTCATACGGCTCTTCCTGTCCATCGGGGACGTTGCTCAACACTCCGCCGTCGCCGGTGACGTCCGCGTCCCATCCGTGATCGACCATGCATGACGCCATGGTGCTGCCGAACTCTGGATCGATCCCCAGATCCACGCTTTCCGCAGTCGCGCGCGGCTCCGGGGCTGAGCTCGCGCATCCTCCGAGGAGTAGTGCGGGGGTTGCGATGATTGCGCTGAGTAGCACCGCTGCGGTTCGCTTCATCACCGACCTCAGTAGCTGCAGTCGTAGCCTTGATATACCCAACGGGAGGCGCTCGTGTACGCTGATCCGCTCTGCTGATCCTCGTTGGGGCTGTTCACGTAGCGGCGGGTGGCGACGGCGCCGTTGCCCCAGGTTCCGGACTTGGTTCCCGTTCGCGCCGTCCCGGTGATCTTCAGCGTCACGGTGTTCGTAGCGGAGCCTTCCACATACGCGTGCATGGGCCAGTAACAGTCGTGCGGGCCGTAGTACGTCGTCATCGCGGCGGCGGGCAGCGCGGTGAGCGCGACCAGTGCTATCGCGCTGAACGTTCCGATCAGCCCCAGTCGAATCTGCTTCTTCGTTTCCATAGTGATGGCCTCTCCCTATCGTGAGTGATGTGTAAAACATTACTGACGATACGGGTAGAGGTGAGAAAAGTATGTCCCCCTTCTGGGGGACATACCCGTTTTGGTGGCGGTTGCCTCAGCCCTCGAGCGCAGCCGAAACCACGGCGCGCGCCTCGGCCTGCACCTCGGCGAGGTGCTCCGGGCCGCGCAGGCTCTCGGCGTACAGCTTGTAGACGTCTTCGGTGCCCGACGGTCGGGCGGCGAACCAGGCGTGCTCGGTCTGCACCTTGAGCCCGCCGATGGCCGCGCCGTTGCCGGGGGCGTGGGAGAGCTTCGCCGAGATGTCCTCACCGGCGAGAGTCGTCGCCGTCACGGCCTCGGGAGCGAGCTTCGCGAGCGTCGCCTTCTGCTCGGGCGTGGCGGGAGCATCGACGCGCTGATAGGCGGATGCGCCGAAGGCAGCCTCCAGCTCGCGGTAGCGCTCCGACGGCGTCTTGCCGGTGACGGCGATCATCTCGGCGGCCAGCAGGCACAGCAGGATGCCGTCCTTGTCGGTCGACCAGACGGAGCCGTCTCGACGGAGGAAGGATGCGCCGGCCGACTCCTCGCCGCCGAACGCGACCGAGCCGTCGAGCAGACCGCGCACGAACCACTTGAATCCGACGGGCACCTCCAACAACCGCCGGCCGAGTGACTCGGCGACGCGGTCGATGATCATCGACGACACGAGCGTCTTGCCGATCGCGGCATCCCGCGGCCAGTCCTGCCGGTGCGAGAACAGGTAGTCGATCGCGACGGCCAGGTAGTGGTTCGGGTTCATCAGCCCGGCATCCGGGGTGACGATGCCGTGCCGGTCGGCATCCGCGTCGTTGCCGGTGAGGACGTCGTATGAGCCCTTCTTCGCGACCAGCGAGGCCATCGCCGAGGGCGACGACGGGTCCATCCGGATCTTCTCGTCCCAGTCGAGAGTCATGAAGCGCCAGGTCGGATCGACCTCGGGGTTCACGACGGTGAGGTCGAGATCGTGCATCTCGGCGATCAGCGACCAGTACTCGACGGATGCTCCGCCCAGGGGGTCGGCGCCGATGCTGACCCCGGCGTTGCGGATCGCGTCGATGTCGATGATCGAGGGCAGGTCGCGCACGTAGGCGTCGCGGAAGTCGTAGCCGTTGAGCCCGTCCCAGTCGACGTCGGCGAAGCGCACGAGCTTGACGCCCTCGAGCCCCGCGGCGATCAGCGCGTTCGCCCGGTCGGCGATCCAGCCGGTGGCATCGGTGTCGGCGGGTCCGCCGTGCGGCGGGTTGTACTTGAAGCCGCCGTCACGCGGCGGGTTGTGCGACGGGGTCACGACGATGCCGTCGGCGCGGCCCGGGTCGTCCGCCGCGCGGCCGCGGTTGTACGTGAGGATCGCGTGGCTGAGCGCCGGCGTCGGCACCCACGAGTCGCGCGAGTCGACGCGCACGTCCACGCCGTTGGCGAGCAGCACCTCGATCGCGCTGCGCTCGGCCGGCAGTGACAGCGCATGCGTGTCGCGACCGAGGAACAGCGGACCGGCGATGCCCTGGGCGGCCCGGTAGTCCACGATCGCCTGCGTCGTGGCGAGGATGTGGTTCTCGTTGAAGCTGTTCGACAGCGACGACCCACGGTGGCCGCTGGTGCCGAACACGACCCGCTCGGCGGCGACGTCGGGGTTCGGTGCGCGGTCGTAGTAGGCGGCGATCAGCTCGTCGACGTCGATCAGGTCACTTTCCTCCGCGGGGAGGCCGGCACGGCTGGTCATCTCTTCAGTCTGCCCCCTGATCGGCAGGATCGCATCCGCGAAGTCATCCGCATATCGGTCTGTCAGCTGGGGGATAAGGTGAAACCCGTGACTGAACGCCGTACCTACAGCTATCTGGGCCCTGCCGGAACCTTCACGGAGGCGGCGCTGGAGCAGGTGGCCGAGGCCCGCGGTCAGCAGTGGCGCTCCGTGCACAACGTGGGCGAAGCTCTGGCCGACGTGCTCGAGGGCCGCAGCGACGCCGCGATGATCGCGATCGAGAACTCGATCGAGGGCGGCGTCTCCGCCACGCAGGATGCCCTCGCGACGCTCCCCGGCCTCCGCATCATCGGCGAATACCTGGTGCGGGTGAACTTCGTGCTCGTCGCGCCGCGGGGGACCACGCTCGACCAGGTCGAGGTGATCGCGGCGCATCCGGTCGCGTACGCCCAGTGCCACGGCTGGCTCGGCGCCCACCTCCCCTCGCACTCGCACGTGCCCGCATCGAGCAACGTCGCATCCGCGATCGGCGTCCTCGACGGCACGCTGCCCGCGCAGGCGGCCATCGCGGCACCCGGCATCGTGACCCACTACGACGTCGACGTGCTCGCGGAGGGCATCGGCGACAACGCCCAGGCCGTGACTCGCTTCGTCCTCGTCACCCGCACGACCCGTTCGCCCGAGCCGACCGGGGCGGACAAGACCTCGCTCATCGTGGAGCTCCCGCACGACCACCCCGGTTCGCTCCTCGAGATGCTCGAGCAGTTCTCTACCCGCGGCATCAACCTGTCGCTCATCGAGTCGCGGCCGATCGGCGACGAGCTCGGCCGCTACCGGTTCGTCATCGACGCCGACGGGCACATCGAGCACGAGCGCATGGCCGACGCGCTGCTCGGCATCCGGCGGTTCAGCCCTCGCGTGGTGTTCCTCGGTTCGTACCCGCGCGCCGACCGGCAGATCGTGCACTACCCCGAGCGCTACTCCGACGACATCTTCATCGAGGCGCGCGACTGGTTGCGCGGCATCCTCTCCGGCGAGCCCGACGTCTGACGTCACCCGCCCGACCGCCCAGCACGGTCAGGCGGATGCCGTGGTTCAGTGCTCCTGGAAGCGGGGCCAGTCGCTGCCCGGAGCCATATGGGAATGCAGGGAGCCCTTGGCCGAAGCGAGGTTCGGGTACGTCCCGGTCGCCTCGTCGGAGCCGACCATCGTCACCGTGTAGCCGGCGTCATCGTGGCGGATGCTGCCGACGACGCCGTTGCGGCCATAGGCGACCCAGAGGGCGAGAGTCTTGGTGGTGCTCATCATCGAACTCCTTCTGCTGCTGCCGACAGTGCGATCGCCGAAGGGGCGGCGCCCCTGTCGACGGCACTGTTCGTGACGCTACGCCTGAACCGGCGGGAAAACCAGGGCTTGACAGGTGATCAGCGCGCGGCGGCGATGAGCTCGAGTGTCTGTGCGCGACCGGTCGGTGCGTCGTTCGGCTCGGCGTCGTAGGCGCCTGCGACCGGAGACAGCATGACCTCGTCGACGCCGTATCGTTCGGCGAAGGCGCGGATCTCCGCGGCCACGCTCTCGCCCATGCCGACGAACCACCGCGAGCGGGCGGCCTGCACGACCTCGTCGGTCGCCGCGTCGGTCTCGGCGGCGGCCGCCTGCTCGACGGTCTCGAGAGCGGCGAGCGGCTGGTTCAGGCGCAGTCGCGCCATCATGCGCAGCTGCGGGAGGGCGCGCGCCTCCGCCTCCTCCTGCGAGGGTGCGGCGACCGCGTTGACCGTGAGGAAAGTGCGCGGCTCCGGGTGCTCCTCGCTCGGACGGTAGCCGGTGCGGTACAGGTCGAGCGCGCGCTCGAGGCCCTGACCCGAGAAGTGGTTCGCGAAGACGTAGGGCAGGCCGTGCGAGGCGGCGAGCTGTGCCGAGTAGTCGCTCGACCCGAGCAGCCACACCTCGGGGGTGCCGGTCGCGGCGGGTGTCGCGCGCACGGTGTACTCGCCGCCCGAGGTGAACCGCAGCGCGGCGCCCTCGGCCGAGAGCAGCGCCGCGATGTCCTGCACGTGGCGGGGGAACTGCTCGACGTCGCTCGTGGTGCCCGAGCCGCGCAGCAGCTGCGTGATGACGGGGTCACTGCCGGGGGCGCGGCCGAGACCCAGGTCGATGCGTCCCGGGGCGATGGCCTCGAGCGCCGCGAACTGCTCGGCGACGATGAGCGGGGCGTGGTTGGGCAGCATCACACCGCCGGAGCCCAGGCGCATGCGGGAGGTGCGGGTGGCGGCCGCCGCGATAAGAACCGGGGGTGTGGTGGATGCCACCGACGGCATGTTGTGGTGCTCGGCGAACCAGTAGCGGCGGTAGCCGAGCCGATCGGCGGTCTCGGCGAGGGACAGGGAGGCGGCGATGGCCTCGGCACTGGTCTGGCCGGTGCGCACCGGGACGAGGTCGAGGACGGAGAGGGCGACGTCATTCATCCCGAGGGACAACCCGCCGCCGCTCTCCGGCATTCCCCGATCAGGCCGCGACCGGCGTGGCGGGGGTGGCGCGCGCGGCGCCACCCCCGGTGGATCAGGCGTCGATGGCCTGGCGCTGCTCGGTCGACTCCACGGTGATCTTGCGCGGCTTGGCGCGTTCGCTCACGGGGATGATCACCGAGAGCACGCCGCTGTCGTACGAGGCGCTGATGCCGTCGAGGTCGACGCCCTCGCCGAGCGAGAACTGCCGCAGGAACGAGCCGGCACCGCGCTCGCGGGCGAGCCAGCGCACTCCTTCTCGACTGTCGGCCGTGCGCTGCGCCCGGAGGGTCAGCTGGCCGCCGTCGAGGTCAACGTCGATCGATCCGGGATCGACTCCCGGCAGGTCGGCGTGCAGGATGTACCGGTCGCCGTCGCGGTACAGATCCACCGGCATCAGCCGGGGTGCGCGAACGGAGTCCAGCACGCTCGCGGCGAAGCGATCGAGCTGACTGAAGGGATCGAAGGTGAGTGCCATGGGGTGTCTCCTTTCGTGCGGCCCAGTTGGGCGGTGATTCGATGCAGGTTATCTGCATCTCGTGCTATAGATTTTTTATAGAACAACTTCGGAGAACTCGCAACCCGAGCTGAGGGACTTTTCAGGATGACGCACCGCGACTCACGCACACCGCTCTACGGCATCGCCGTGGCAGCTCAGCTCGTCGACCTTCCCGAGGCGACGCTCCGGTTGTTCGAAAGCAAGGGTCTGCTCCTGCCGGCGCGCAGCGAGGGCGGCACCCGGCGCTACAGCGACGACGACATCGACCGGCTTCGGCGCGCGGCGCAGCTGCGAGACGACGGCCTCAACATCGTCGGGATCGCCCGGGTGCTCGAGTTGCAGGACGAGAACGCCGACCTGCGCGAATCCCTCGCCGACGATTCCGCGTCCGCCTCTGATCGGGAAAGGCCCACCTCCCACCGCTCCTGAGCGTCGGGAAGCCATGCAGGGCGGCGATACGCTTCCCTCATGGAAGCAGGCATCTTCTACGTCCTCGTCGGCTCGGTCGCGGTGGCGGCGTTCGCGCGCTCACGAGGGTGGCCGGCGCCGCTGCTGGTGACGGTCGTGGCGCTCGCCGTCTCGTTCCTCCCGTTCGTCCCCGACATCGACATCGACGGGCACCTGCTCCTCAGCCTGGTGCTGCCGCCGCTGCTGTACTCGGCCGCGCTCGACGTCTCGTTCGTGGGGTTCAAGCGCAGCCTCCCGCAGATCCGCCGGCTCGGGATCTGGCTCGTGCTGATCACCGCACTCGCCGTCGGATTCGTGGCCTGGTGGATCTTCCCCGCGCTCACCCTCCCCGGCGCGCTGCTGCTCGGTGCGATCGTCGCCCCGCCCGATGCGGTGTCCGCCGCGGCGATCGGTCGCCGGCTCGGATTGCCGCGTCGCATCATGACCGTCCTCTCCGGCGAGAGCCTCATCAACGACGCCACCTCGCTCACGCTGTACCGGGTGTTCGCGGCGATCCTCGCCGGCGCCACGGTCTCGGTCTGGGGTGGGATCGGGCAGTTCCTGCTGGCCGTCGCGATCGGGGTCGGCATCGGCCTCGTGTTCGGGATCGTCCTGCACCAGCTGCGGATGCGCATCAGCGATGCGGTCGTGATCGGCACGTTCGGGCTCCTCGCTCCGTTCGGCGCCTACGCGATCGCCGAGCATCTGCTGGGCTCCGGGGTCCTCGCCGTCGTTGCGATGGGTCTCTACGTCGGGTACAACTCCCCGCGCACCGACTACACGACCCGTCAGCAGGAGAAGCCGCTCTGGCTCTCGGCCGACCTGCTGCTGGAGAGCTTCGTGTTCGCCTACATCGGACTGCAGTTCCCGCGGGTGCTCCGCGATCTCGGCAGCGAGTCGGTCGGGCACATCCTCCTGCTCTCGGGGGCCGTGCTGCTGGTCGTCCTGATCGTGCGGCCGCTCTACATCTATCCGACGAGCGCCTGGGCGAACTTCCAGGACCGCAGGAAGCTCGAACGGTGGGATCGCGGCGTGCAGAGCGGCGAGTTCGCGAAGCGGCACCGCAAGTCCCGACGCTGGGGGGACTACACCGCCGACGAGCTGCGCAGCCAGATCGTGCGCGACCGGATGGCGGGGCTCAAGCTCACCTGGAAGGACAGCGCCGTCATCTCCTGGGCGGGTATGCGCGGCGTGGTCACCCTCGCGATCGCGGTGGCCGCCGCCGACCTCGCGACGCTCGACAGTGAGGCCTCGCACGCCATCGTCGTGGTCGCGTTCATCGTCACCGTCGGCACGCTGCTGCTGCAGGGGCTCACACTGCCGCTGCTCATCCGGAGCCTCGGGATCGCCAGCGACGCCGATGAGAAGGAAGACGAAGCGGCGCTCGCCGACGTCAGGGCGAAGAGCCGCGAGGCCGGCAAGGCGTTCCTCGCCGAGAAGCGGGTCGAGTGGGAGGCGAAGTACGGCGAGGTCGACCTGAGTGTCTTCGATGCCTTCACGAAGCGCATGACGCGGGTCGAGAAAGACACCGACGAGGCGCAGAAGGTGGAGGATGCCGCGAGCCGCCCGTCCTACGACGACCTCGTCGCCCTGTCCCGGGGATGGCTGCAGGTGCGGCGCGAGATCCTCCTCGCCGAGCGTGATGCCGGCAACCTCGACGAAGAGGTGATGCGCGAGCTGATCGCCGCGATGGATGCCGAGGAGCTCGCGCTCGACACCCGTGGCGCGACCCGTCAGCAGAGCCGGGCATGACCTGAAACGCCAGAGCGCCCCGTCCCGAGAGGGGC
>NZ_JBLVOH010000213.1:15625-22960 GCF_053543675.1 Microbacterium umsixpiens | reverse complement strand
GAGGGGCCGGGGCGCTCTGTGCGAGGCGGGAATGGGGTCAGCGGGTGCCGACCGGCTCCTTGTCCGTGGCGGCATCCGCCTCGGGAGCATCCTCGTCGTCGCCGGAGTCGTCGGCGAAGGGCAGGCCCTCGCGCGGCGCGTTGTAGAGCTCCTCGTTCAGGATGCCCTCACGCTTGGCGACGATGGTCGGGATCAGCGCCTGGCCCGCGACGTTGACCGCGGTGCGGCCCATGTCGAGGATCGGGTCGATCGCGAGCAGCAGCCCGACGCCCTCGAGCGGCAGGCCCAGGGTCGACAGCGTCAGCGTGAGCATGACGACCGCGCCGGTGGTGCCGGCGGTGGCCGCCGAGCCGACGACCGAGACGATCACGATCAGCAGGTACTGCACGAAGTTCAGCTCGATGCCGAAGAACTGGGCGACGAAGATCGCGGCGATGGCCGGGTAGATCGCGGCGCAGCCGTCCATCTTGGTGGTCGCCCCCAGCGGCACGGCGAACGACGCGTAGGAGCGCGGGACGCCGAGGTTGCGCTCGGTGACGCGCTCGGTGAGGGGCAGCGTGCCGATCGAGGAGCGGCTGACGAACGCCAGCTGCACGGCGGGCCAGACACCCGAGAAGTACTGCTTGATCGACAGGCCGTGCGTGCGCACCAGGATCGGGTACACGACGAACAGCACGAGCGCGAGGCCGATGTAGACGGCGGCCGCGAACCAGCCGAGCGAGGCGAGCTTCTCCCAGCCGTACTTGATCACGGCCGAGCCGATGAGACCGAAGGTGCCGAGCGGGGCGATGCGGATGATCCACCACAGCACGCGCTGGATGACCTTCAGCAGCGACTCGGTGAAGACGAGGAAGGGCTCTGCCTTCTTGCCGGCCTTGAGTGCCGCGATGCCGATGACGGCCGCGACCACGATGACCTGGAGGATGTTGAAGCCGACGCTCGACGAGAACGTGCCCTCCACCGCGCCGGGAGAGGTGTTGACCGTCAGGCCGAGGAAGTTCTGCGGGATCAGGCCCAGCAGGAAGTTCCACCAGGTACCCACGGTGTACGGCTCGCCGGTCTCGAGGCCCTCGCCGGCGCGGTTGCCCGGCTGGATCACGAGGCCGAGGACGATGCCGATGATCACGGCGATGAACGCGGTGAAGGCGAACCACAGGATCGTCTGCCCGGCCAGGCGTGCGGCGTTCTGCACGCGACGGAGGTTCGAGATGCTGGCGACGATGGCCGTGAAGATCAGCGGGACGACAGCGGCGCGCAGCAGCGTCACATACGAGTTGCCGATCGTGTCGAGGGTGGCCGACAGGCCGTTGGGGTTCTCCGCCGTGGCTCCGAGCTGGCGGCCGATCAGACCGGCGGCGATGCCGAGGACGAGGGCTGCGAGGATCTGGAAGCCGAACGAGGTCAGCAGCTTCCGGACCGGCCCGCGGGTGTCAGGCGCCTTCTGGGCGCGTGCGGTGGTGCTCATGAGGGTGGGGACTCCAGGATCACGGCGCGCCGAGTGCGCGCCCTGAGGCCCAACGCTATGACCGCCTGGGAATTCCCTGGGCGGATATGACGAACGATGACGCTGTTCGCTCAGCTGCCGCCGCGGGCTCGCGCGTCCGTCGCCGGATCGAACCATTTCAGGTCGGGGAATCGCGCGAACCCACGGTCTCGGGTGGCGAGGCGCGCGCCGTTCGCCAGAGTGAGCGCGGCGATGTATGCGTCGGGGACGAGGTTCCCCCGGATGCCCTGATCGCCCGCGGCGAGAGCGTCGAGTCGGTTCCAAGTCGGCGCCCCTGCCGTGAGCCACTGTGTGCGCGGGGCGGCGACGAGGCTGCGGGTGAAGGCCATCGCCGCGTCGATCGGTGCCGGGGCCGTGGTGATCCGCGGATGGGTGACGATGCGGACGAACCCGCTCAGGATCGTGTCCGAGACGCCGACCGGTTCGAGGGTGAGCACCTCGTTCAGCCACGGAGCGTAGGTCTGATGTTCCGCGGAGTCGGCGCGGAAGGCGTAGACGAGGATGTTGACGTCGGGGACGATCACCGGATCGGAGTCTCTTCCAGTGCTTCCCACAACGCGTCGCGGTCGTCGATGTCGACGAGGAATCGTGATGTGCGCGGGTTGCCGAAGGTTGGCAGGGGCTCGACGGGCGCCGCGGGTTCGAGCTTCGCCAGGTGCTCTCGCAGGGCCTCTTCGATGAAGCTCGTGAAGGTCCGGCCCTCTTCGGCTGCGCGCGCCTTCGCCTCGGCCGCGAGGGCTTCGGAGAGGTTCAAGGTGGTTCGCATGCAGACAAGCATACTCGTGGACGCAGACATCTGCCTGCATCAGCGCGGAGCCAGCACGAGCAGCTCACCCACCTCGCAGTCGAGCGCCTCGCAGATCGCGCGCAGCGTGGAGTAGCGGATGGCGCGGGCGCGGTCGTTCTTCAGCACCGACAGGTTCACGATGCTCACCCCCACCGTGGCGCTGAGCTCGGTCAGGGTCATCCCGCGGTCGGCGAGCAGCTCGTCGAGCCGGCAGTGGATGCCGGTGAGTTCGTCGTCGCTCTCGGCCGGGGTCACACCAGTCCCTCCGTGTCCTTCTGCAGGCGCTCGGTCTCCTGCTGCAGACGCGCCCTGTCCTGCTCGAGGCGCATGCCCTGGCGGAAGACGGCGGCGAGGGCCGCGAGTGCGAGGGCGGCCAGGAAGGGCCAGGGTGTGACGGTGAGCTGAAAGACCACCGGGTACCACTCGCTGTCGGGCGGGAACACCTCGCGCAGTCCGGTGGTCGCGGCGATGCCACCCAGGAGGTCGGCGGCCACCCCGATGACGAGGACGGCGACGGCTCCACCAGTGAGGGCGCGCGTCACCATGTGCGAGAACACCCGCCCTCGCAGGGTGTAGAAGCAGATCACGGCGACGATCACGGCCGGCATCGTGGACAGGGCGAGGGTGCTCAGCTGGGCTGCCGCGGCGAGCAAACGCAGTCCCAGAGACGCGTTCCCGACGGTGAAGTCCGTGAGCGCCTCGCCGCTGCACGTGAGCATGGTCGTCGCGCTGTCGCCGTATTCCGAGCAGGGGAGATTCGCGGGCCAGTCCACATACACGTTCGTCTGGCCGTGGAGTTCGGCCCAGTCGACCGTGAATGCCTTGATGATGGTGACCACGGCGCCCACGGCCGAGAGCAGGATCCACCAGCCGGAGAGCGTGAGGGCCGCGTCCAGCGCGATCGTGCGGCTTCCCCGTCGACGGCCGTTCCAGACCAGGAGTCCGACGATAGCCGCGATCACCGCGAGCCCGATCCCGATGTAGAGCAGGGACTGTCCGAGTTCGTCAGATCCGAATGCGAGCATCAGACGAGTCCCTCCGTCTCCTTCTCGAGCGCCGCCTTCTCGTGCTGGAGGCGGATGCCGCGGCGGAATGCGACGGCGACCAGCCCGACAGTCACCCCCGTGGCGAAGAACGGCGCGATCGTCCAGAACTCGACCAGATGTACGGGCTCACCGTCGCCGAGACCGAGAGCGCTCGTCACGCCGTTGCGCCCCATCGTCTCCAGCATCACGATCAGGATCGGCGCTGCCACGAGCGTCCAGCCGATCGCGTTGAACGCCCACACGTTCGCGCGGACGAAGAAGCGGCCGCGCAGGAAGTTCCAGGCGACCAGGGTCACGCTCGCGATGACGAGGAGCGCCGCGAGAGCCCACAGCGCGATGGCGGCGACGATCGCGACGATCGACACCGTGTCCACGCCGCTCGCGATGATCATCGCCTCGTCGGCGAACCCTTCGATCGAGATGGCGCCCGAGTCGGTCGTCGCCGAGATCGGCTGCTGGTCGATCGGGATCGTCCAGGCGATTCCGGTCTCGCGGAACGTGCGCGCGACGCGCAGGATCGTGGCGAACGCGACCGTGACCAGCGCCGCGGCGGCGTAGAGGATCACGGTGATGGCATCCGCCGTCTCGGATCGGGTGGCTCTGGTGGTCGTGTTCGTCGTGGTCATCAGACGAGTCCTTCCGTGTCGCGCTGCAGTCTTCGGCCGATCTCGAACAGACCGGCGACGAGGGCGAGGGCGAACGCCCAGCCCACGGGTGCGAGGTCGAACTGCACGAGGAGCGTCCACAGCACGTCCTCGACCTGCGGATCGGTGGCGGCGAGGTCCTGCACGATCATGGCCCGGCCGACGCCGCCGGCGAACTGTCCGAACAACGAGCCGGCGATCATCAGGATGGCGGCGACCGCGAACATCCAGCCGAGCGATGCGCGGAAGGGCCGCGAGCGGATGAGGGAGACGCCGAGCCACCAGACGCCGGCGCACAGCGCCACGGTCGCGAGGGCCGGGAGCAGCGTCTCGAGGAGCAGCATCCAGCGGGCCCCCGAAGGCATCGCCGGAACCGTGACGAGCGCGGTGTCGACCGTCGCCGCGCCCACGCCGGAGACTCCGTCCAGCGCGGTCAGGTCGACGTCATGCACGGGCATCGACACGGTCGGCGCGGTGCCGAAGATCTCGGAGGCGGCGGAGGTGACGGCGACGATCGCGCCGATCCCGACGCTGACCGCGCCGGTGGCGATGAGCCCGAGGGCCACACCGTCGATGAGCGAGGGTCGTGCTTCTCTGGTGAGCATCGCTGCCTCCTGGGGTTCGGTTGTTATCGACTGTCGTTAACATAACGACAGTCGATAACTCGGTCAACCCCCGGTATGCCCACGGCGAACACGGGCATACGTGCCCTGCGCGGTGGTTACTCTCGATGTACAAGCGCTTCACGCGTCTTCGCCCCGTGCGAATAAGGAGTCACAGCATGTTCGAGAGATTCACGGACCGAGCCCGTCGAGTGGTCGTCCTCGCCCAAGAAGAGGCGAAGATGCTCAACCACAACTACATCGGGACCGAGCACATCCTGCTCGGCCTCATCCACGAGGGTGAAGGCGTCGCCGCCAAGGCCCTCGAGAGCCTCGGCATCTCCCTCGACGCCGTGCGCGAGCAGGTGCAGGACATCATCGGCCAGGGTCAGCAGCAGCCGACCGGGCACATCCCGTTCACGCCGCGCGCCAAGAAGGTGCTCGAGCTCAGCCTCCGCGAGGCCCTGCAGCTCGGCCACAACTACATCGGCACCGAGCACATCCTGCTCGGCCTCATCCGTGAGGGCGAGGGCGTCGCCGCTCAGGTGCTCGTCAAGCTCGGCGCCGACCTCAACAAGGTCCGCCAGCAGGTCATCCAGCTGCTCTCCGGAGCCCCTGGCCGCGAGCCGGCATCCGTCGGTGCGCAGACCAACGACTCGCCTGCCGGCACCCAGGGTGGTTCCGCGGTGCTCGACCAGTTCGGTCGCAACCTCACCCAGGCCGCGCGAGACAACAAGCTCGACCCGGTGATCGGGCGCGAGAAGGAGGCGGAGCGGGTCATGCAGATCCTCTCCCGCCGCTCCAAGAACAACCCCGTCCTGATCGGCGAGCCCGGCGTCGGCAAGACCGCCGTCGTCGAGGGTCTGGCCCAGGCGATCGTCAAGGGCGATGTGCCCGAGACGCTGAAGGACAAGCAGCTCTACTCGCTCGACCTCGGCTCCCTCATCGCCGGTTCCCGCTACCGCGGTGACTTCGAGGAGCGTCTGAAGAAGGTCACCAAGGAGATCCGCACGCGCGGCGACATCATCGTCTTCATCGACGAGATCCACACCCTCGTGGGTGCGGGTGCCGCCGAGGGTGCGATCGACGCGGCCAGCATCCTGAAGCCGCTCCTCGCTCGTGGTGAGCTCCAGACCATCGGTGCCACCACGCTCGACGAGTACCGCAAGCACTTCGAGAAGGATGCGGCGCTCGAGCGCCGCTTCCAGCCGGTGCAGGTCAACGAGCCGACGCTGCCGCACACCATCAACATCCTCAAGGGGCTGCGCGACCGCTACGAGGCGCACCACAAGGTGCAGATCACCGACGGTGCGATCGTGGCCGCGGCGAACCTCGCCGACCGCTACGTCTCCGACCGGTTCCTTCCGGACAAGGCGATCGACCTGATCGACGAGGCCGGCGCACGCCTGCGTCTGTCGATCCTGTCGAGCCCGCCCGAGCTGCGTGAGTTCGACGAGAAGATCGCCACGGTGCGCGAGCAGAAGGAAGTCGCCTCCGAGGAGCAGGACTTCGAGAAGGCCGCATCCCTCCGCGACGAGGAGAAGAGTCTCCTCGCCGAGCGTCTGCGTCTCGAGAAGCAGTGGCGTGCGGGCGACGTCGCGACCTCCGCGGTCGTCGACGAGGGTCTGATCGCCGAGGTGCTCGCACAGGCCACCGGCATCCCCGTGTTCAAGCTCACGGAAGAGGAGTCCAGCCGACTCGTCTTCATGGAGAAGGCCCTGCACCAGCGCGTCGTCGGTCAGGAAGAGGCGATCGCCGCCCTCTCCAAGACCATCCGTCGTCAGCGTGCCGGTCTCAAGGACCCGAAGCGTCCCTCGGGCTCGTTCATCTTCGCCGGCCCCACGGGCGTCGGAAAGACCGAGCTCGCCAAGGCGCTCGCCGAGTTCCTGTTCGATGACGAGGCGGCTCTCATCTCGCTCGACATGAGCGAGTTCGGTGAGAAGCACACGGTCTCGCGTCTGTTCGGTGCCCCTCCCGGATTCGTCGGATTCGAAGAGGGTGGCCAGCTCACCGAGAAGGTGCGCCGCAAGCCGTTCAGCGTGGTGCTCTTCGACGAGATCGAGAAGGCCCACCCCGACATCTTCAACTCGCTGCTGCAGATCCTCGAAGAGGGTCGGCTCACCGACGGCCAGGGTCGGATCGTGGACTTCAAGAACACGGTCATCATCATGACCACCAACCTCGGTGCACGTGACATCGCGGGCGGTCCCGTCGGCTTCCAGATCGAGGGCAACGACTCGACCAGCTACGACCGGATGAAGGGCAAGGTGAACGAAGAGCTCAAGCGGCACTTCAAGCCCGAGTTCCTCAACCGTGTCGACGACATCATCGTGTTCCCGCAGCTGTCCAAGACCGAGCTGGTGCAGATCGTCGATCTGTTCGCCAAGCGTCTCGGCGAGCGTCTGCTGGACCGCGACATGACGATCGAGCTGTCGCAGGCCGCCAAGGAGCGTCTCATCGAGATCGGCTTCGACCCGGCGCTCGGCGCCCGACCGCTGCGTCGCGCGATGCAGCACGAGGTCGAGGACCGTCTGTCGGAGAAGATCCTGCACGGTGAGCTCAACTCGGGTGACCACGTGAAGGTCGACGCGAAGGACGGGGAGTTCCTGTTCGAGCACGGCCCGCGCGGCGAGAAGGTCGCGGTCGGTGCCAACACCGGCGGCGGCGCGATCGCCGGCACCCCCGACCTGGCGGTCGCCAGCGGGGAGTGACCTCCGGCTGAATCACGAAGGCTGAATCGCGAAAGGGGGGG
>NZ_JBLVOH010000213.1:7616-15605 GCF_053543675.1 Microbacterium umsixpiens | reverse complement strand
CCCCCCCTTTCCTGTGTCCGGCACAGGCGGCGACGGGTCGTGGGTTCTAGGCTTGTCCCGTGAGCGAGTACATCGTCCGACCGGCGCGCAGTGCCGACATCGTCGGCATCCGCAACCTGCTGCAGCCCCTCGTGGAGCAGCGCATCCTGCTCGGCAAAGACCTGGCGGTGCTCTACGGCGCGGTGCAGGAGTTCGTCGTCGCCGAGGCTGACGGGGTGCTGATCGGATGCGGCGCGCTGCACGTGTTCTGGGAAGACCTCGGCGAGGTGCGCACCCTGCTCGTGCAGGATGACTGGCTGCACCACGGGGTCGGCCGGGCCATCGTCGATCGTCTCGAGGAGAACGCGCGCACGCTCGGGCTGTCGCGCCTGTTCTGCCTCACGTTCGAGGTCGAGTTCTTCAGCCGCCGCGGCTTCACTCCGATCGGCGAGCAGGTCGTCGACCCCGACGTGTACTCCCAGCTGCTGCGCAGCGGTGACGCGGGTGTCGAGGAGTTCCTCGATCTCGCGCACGTCAAGCCGAACACGCTCGGCAACACGCGCATGCTCAAGGTGCTCTGAGGGCGCACCGCAGACCACCGCCGCGGCCTCCCAGGCTGCACGGGCACGATCGCTTAACCTGGAACCATGCCCCGTCCTTCCGCTGCCGTCTATCGTCGTCGGCGACTGGTCGTGGTGATCGGGCTCATCCTGCTCGTCGCCGCGATCGGCATCGGGATCTGGCTCCTGATCGCGAAGCCCTGGGCAGCCGCGGATGCCTCTCCGAAGCCGACATCCTCGTCGTCGCAGACACCCACCACGACCCCGACGACCGACGCCGAGTCGCCGTCGCCGAGCCCTTCGTCCGAGCAGACGCCGGCGATCGTCGCCTGCGAGGCGAAAGACGTCGAGGTCTCGGCGGTCACGGATGCGGAGACCTATGCCGCGGGTGTCCTGCCGAAGCTCTCCATCTCCTTGACCAACAAGGGCACGAAGGACTGCACGCTCGACGTCGGCTCGACGACGCAGGTCTTCACGATCTCCAGCGGCGCCGACGTCTGGTGGCGGTCGACGGACTGCCAGGAGAACCCGAGCAGCATGATCGCGACGCTCACCGCCGGCACGACCGTCACCAGCAAAGACCCGGTGACCTGGGATCGCACCCGCTCGAGCGTCGAGACCTGCGACCAGGAGAACCGTCAGCGCGCTCCCGGCGGGGGAGCCTCGTACCACGTCGAGGTTTCCATCGGCGGATTCACGAGCCTCACGACCGCGCAGATCCTCCTGTACTGATCCGTCGTTCGAGTTCGCTGTTCGCACTTCGAAGTGATCGCGCCGCAGCGCCTTCGAAATGCGTCGCGTCGAGCGGCTTCCCATGCGGAAAGGCGCGACCTTGGCATCCTCGGCTGTCTGAGGCAGACAGGTGCGGATCTTTGGGATACCATTGAGGTGACTCTCCGCATCATGCGGCAACATGCCATCCCCAGTGGCGTCGAACTACAGCGTCCCCAGCGCTTCGACATCGCCGCACCGAGAGTCCGAGGGCCCTCTCGAGTACCCCAGTCCCCAATGGAGGACTCGAGAGGGCCCCTTACGTCTCCGCTGTCGATCCCGCGCGCGGCGCCTCGCCGTCTGCATAAGCTGGATGCATGGCAGCGAAAAAGGCGAAACCCGGGAAGAAGAAGCCCGCCCCCGAGGACTTCCGTTCGGAGGCTCTGGCCCTGGCGCTCGAGAAGCAGGACGTCGCAGCGGTCGCCCTCGCCCTCCGTAACGGCACCACGGTCGTGCCGCTGATCAAGCCGGGAGCCCGCGACAATCCGCTCGACAGCGGAGAGGTATGGACCTACCGTGACGCGAACACCGGCGACCTCGCACTGCTGCTGTTCAGTGACGCGAAGAACAAGCCCGCCAACCTCCCGCCCGGCGTGGGCATCTACACGTCAGACTGGCTCCGGAGCTTCCTGGCGGCGCATCCGATCACGACCGTGTTCCTCGACATCGCGGGCCCGCATCCGATGCAGGCGGACCCGGTCGAGCTGCTCAAGGCGCTCGACGCCTGAGAGCCGAGACCCTCGGGGGCTGTAGCGACCCGCCGGGGTCTATCAGAACGGCGGAACGTCGCGATCGGAACGGCGTGACGTGTTGCGGGCGCGGACATCGCCGAGCGCGGCGCGGAGGGTCTTCGATCGGTCGTCGACGACCTGCTCGTAACCGAGACGAGCGGCCTCGGATCGACGTTGCGCCGCTTGGGTGACCGGACGGATCTCACCCGCGAGGCTGAGCTCGCCGACGGCGGCGACCGTGCGCGGCACCGAGAACTGCTGGATGGAGCCGGCCACGGCGATGGCGATCGCGAGGTCGGCGGCCGGTTCGGTGAAGCGCACGCCGCCCACGGTCGACACGTAGACGTCGAGCGTGCTCGTCTTGATGTTCGCGCGCCGTTCGAGGATCGCCAGCACCATCGCCACGCGCGACGAGTCGACCCCGTGCACGATGCGGCGGGGATTCGGAGCGTTGCTGGGCACCGTGAGTGCTTGCACCTCGACGGGAAGCGCGCGGCGCCCCTCGAGGGAGATCGCGACGCAGGTTCCCGGCTCGGTGGCACCCTGCGAGAGGAAGAGCCCAGAAGGGTCGGGGACTTCGGCGATTCCGTCACCCGTCATCTCGAAGCAGCCGACCTCGTCGGTCGGACCGAAGCGGTTCTTGAGCGCGCGGATGAAGCGCAGCGACGTCTGCCGGTCGCCCTCGAAATGGCACACCACGTCGACCAGGTGCTCGAGCACGCGGGGGCCGGCGACCTGGCCGTCTTTCGTCACGTGGCCGACGATGATGATCGGCAGATCGCGGTCCTTCGCGATGCGGATCAGTGTCGCCGCGACCTCGCGCACCTGGCTCGGCTGCCCGGCGGCACCGTCGATAAGCGACGACGAGACGGTCTGCACCGAGTCGACGATCACGAGCTGCGGCTTGACCTCGTCGATGTGGCCGAGGATGGTCGCCAGGTCGGTCTCGCTCGCCAGGTACAGCTCGTCGTGCAGGGCGCCGGTACGTTCGGCGCGCAGGCGCACCTGGCCCGGCGACTCCTCGGCACTGGCGTACAGGACACGGCGACCGCCGCGAGCCGCCTGGGCCGCGACCTCGAGCAGCAGGGTCGATTTGCCGACGCCCGGCTCGCCGCTGAGCAGGATCGCGGCTCCGGGCACGATGCCGCCGCCGAGCACCCGGTCGAACTCCCCGACGCCGCTCGAGCGCCGCGGAGCATCCTGCGTCGTGATCTGCGTGATCGGTCGTGCCGCGCGATCCGCCGTCGGAGCGACGGGGCCGACGCGTCGGAGGATGCCGGTCTGCGCTGCCTGCTCCTGAACCGTGCCCCACTGCTGGCATTCGCCGCAGCGGCCGACCCACTTGGCGGTGGTCCACCCGCATTCCGTGCAGACGTAGGCTGGAGGAGCGGGTTTTCGGGTGGCCATGCTGCCAGGCTATCGCCGGGATCGGACATCCCTATCGACCAGGTGTTTATTCACGGCCGGACACCGGTGCAAAGTCCCGGTATCACGGGATACTGGGACCATGGCCAACGGCGGGTCCGTTTGCGGGCCGATATCGAGCTACTCCCGGGTGCAGATCCTGCACCTGCTCTTCGAGGCGGGAAGCACGAGGGCGCGCGCCGAACTGACGATCGCGGAGCTGTGCGAGGCCACGGGTCTGCATCCCAACACGGTCCGCGAGCACCTGCAGCGCCTGATCGAAGGCGGCCACGTCATCCCGACCGTCGAGCACCGCAAGACGCGCGGACGACCGCGCACCCTCTACCGGGCAGCCACGGGCGCGCCGGGCGCGTCCAGCCCGGTGGCGCGCGACAAGGCCAAGGCGGCTGCGCGTCGGGGCGACCTGATGCGCAGCATGATTCCCGACGCGGCGTCCGACCTCGGCCGTGAGGCCACGTATCAGCTCGACGCGCTGGTGGAGCACCTGGAGGAGAGCGGCTTCGAGCCGGTCGTCGACGACGGCAGCCTCTCGGTCGACCTCAGCCCGTGCCCGCATGCGGCCAGTCGGTCCGAGGACCGTCCGATGCTGTGCCGCGTGCATCTCGAGCTCATGCAGAGCGTGCTGAACGAGGCCGGCGGACCACTCGAAGCCGAGTGCGTCCGCGACGCGGTCCTCGCATCGGATTGCACCGTCCAGCTGCGCGACGCCACGGCGCGGATGGCCGAGGGAACGACGCTGCGGCGTCACGGCGCGGGGCAACGGCCTCACAGAACAGGAGTAGCGCATGGAATGGCTTGATCCGCTCGCTCTCGCCCGATGGCAGTTCGGGCTGACGACCGTCTACCACTACCTCTTCGTTCCGCTGACGATCGGCATGGCCCTGGTGGCCGCGATCTTCCAGACCGCGTGGGTGCGCACCGGCAAGGTCCAGTACCTGCACCTGACCCGCTTCTTCGGCAAGATCTTCCTGATCAACTTCGCCATGGGCGTCGTCACCGGCATCGTGCAGGAGTTCCAGTTCGGCATGAACTGGTCGGACTACTCCCGCTTCGTCGGCGACGTGTTCGGCGCCCCGCTCGCCTTCGAGGGCCTCCTCGCCTTCTTCTTCGAGGCGACGTTCATCGGACTGTGGATCTTCGGTTGGGACAAGCTCCCGCAGAAGCTGCACCTCGCCACGATCTGGTGCGTCTCGATCGGCAGCATCCTCTCGGCGTACTTCATCATCGCGGCCAACGCGTTCATGCAGAACCCGGTCGGCTACACCTTCAACGAGGCGACCAACCGTGCCGAGCTGACGGACTTCTGGGCGCTGCTGACCAACCCCGTCGCGCTCGCCGCGTTCCCGCACACGATCTTCGGCGCGTTCATGTTCGCCGCCGGTGTCGTCATCTCGGTGTCGGCCTGGCATCTCTCGCGCGGCCAGCACTTCGACACGATGCGCATCTCGCTCAAGTTCGGGCTGTGGGCGATGATCGTCTCGACCGCCGGGGTCGTGCTCACGGGAGACCAGCTCGGACTCGCGATGTACGCCGCGCAGCCGATGAAGATGGCGGCAGCGGAGGCGACGTTCAACACGGTCTGCGGACCGGATGCCTCCTTCAGCCTCTTCACCCTGGGCACGCCGGACGGCAGCTCCGAGCTGTTCTCGATCCGGGTGCCGTACCTGCTGTCGCTGCTGTCGACGCACACGCTCGACGCGTGCGTGCACGGTATCAACGACCTGAACGCCGAGTACGCCCAGACGTACGCCGCGACGGGGCTCGAGGACTTCGCCCCGGTCCTGTGGATCACGTACTGGGCGTTCCGCTGGATGATCGGCCTGGGCATCGCGGCCGCACTCGTCGCCGTCGCCGGCCTCTGGCTCACCCGCAAGGGCGCCAAGAAGCCCCCGGCGCAGTGGATGTGGAAGCTTGCGATCTGGTCGTTCCCGCTCGCGCTCGCCGCCAACATCATGGGCTGGGTCTTCACCGAGATGGGCAGACAGCCCTGGATCGTGTTCGGGTTGATGACCACCCAGGACGGTGTCTCGCCGGGAGTCAGCGGCCTCGAGGTGCTGATCTCGCTGATCTCGTTCACGGCGATCTACGCGGCGCTCGCCGTCGTCGAGATCCGCCTCATCATCCGGGCCGCGCAGAAGGGACCGGACACCGACGAGCAACCGCACGAGGAGACGGCCCAGCTGCCGTCGGTCGTCTACTGAGAGGGAGGAGCATCATGGATCTCGCAACACTCTGGTTCTTCATCGTCGCCTTCTTCTTCGTGGGCTACTTCGTGCTCGACGGGTTCGACTTCGGAGTCGGCATGTCGCTGCCGTTCCTCGGCAAGGACGACGTCTCGCGCCGTCAGGTCATCAACACGATCGGTCCGGTCTGGGATCTCAACGAGACCTGGGTCATCGTCGCCGGCGCCGTGCTGTTCGCGTCGTTCCCCGAGTGGTACGCGACGCTGTTCAGCGGGTTCTACCTGCCGCTGCTGCTGATCCTGCTCGCGCTGATCCTGCGCGGCGTCTCGTTCGAGTACCGGCACCAGCGCGACAGCGCGAAGTGGAAGGCCGGCTTCGACCGGATGATCGTGATCGGCTCGGTCGTGCCGGCGCTGCTGTGGGGCGTCGCCTTCGGCAACATCGTGCAGGGCGTCGCGATCGACGAGAACCACATCTACGTCGGCGGCTTCTTCGCGCTGCTGAACCCGTACGCTCTGCTGGTCGGCGTCACCACGCTGCTGCTGTTCTTCCTGCACGGCGTGCTGTTCGTCGCGCTCAAGACCGACGGTCAGGTGCACGAGGATGCGCGGCGTCTGGCGAAGAGGGCGGCCATCCCGACCATCCTCGTGGCGGCCGCAACGGTGATCTGGACGGTCGCGATCGCGATGGGGCGCGAGGCTCCGCTGCTCTGGCTCGTCATCGGTGCCGGTGCGCTCGCGGCGGTCAGTCTCATCGCAGCTGTCGGGCTCTCGCTCGTTCGGCGCGACGGCTGGGCGTTCTTCTCCGGCATGCTCACGGTGCTGTTCGCCGTGGTGATGCTGTTCGCCGCCCTGTTCCCGTTCGTGATGCCGTCGACGATCGACCCGGCCTACAGTCTCACGATCGCCAACGCATCCAGCACCCCGTATACGCTGCAGATCATGAGCTGGACCGCCCTGATCGCGATGCCGCTCGTGCTCGCGTACCAGGCGTGGACCTACTGGGTGTTCCGTAAGCGCGTCACCCGGAAGTCCATCGAGGGGGCTCCGGCGCACGCGTGAAACCCGTCGATCCGAGACTGCTGCGCTACGCGGGTGCCGCGAGGGGGTTCCTCGCGGCGTCCGCGTTGATCGGCGTCGTCCAGACGGCGGTCGTGATCGTCTTCGCCTGGCTGCTGACGGATGCCGTCACCGGGGCGATCGCGGGGCGTGACGTCTCGGCATCCCTGATCTGGTTGCTGCTCACGGCGCTGCTGCGCGGGCTGCTGATCACCGCCTCGGATGCCGCGGGCACCCGGGCCGCCGCGAAGACCGGGATGCAGCTGCGCTCGGCCCTGATCTCGGCGGTCGGTCGACTGGGGCCGGGGTGGCTCGCGCGGCGGAACCAGACCGAGCTCGCCGTGACCGCGGGACACGGACTGGAAGCGCTCGACGCGTACTTCGCCCGGTACATCCCGCAGCTCGTGCTGACCGTGATCGCGACGCCGGTGGTGGTGGCCGTGATGTGGTGGCAGGACTGGCCGAGCGGGCTGACCGCGATCATCACCCTGCCGCTGATCCCGCTGTTCCTCATCCTGATCGGGATGGCGACCCGCACGGTGCAGACCCGGCAGTGGCAGACGCTGCAGCGCCTCGCCGCCCGCTTCGCCGACACCGTGCAGGGACTGTCGACGCTGCGGCTGTTCGGGCGTGAGCGGCGCGCTGCCGACCGCATCGAGGTCACCGCCGACGAGTACCGCCGCGAGACCATGAAGGTGCTGCGGTTCTCGTTCCTGTCCGGCTTCGCGATGGAACTGCTGGCCTCGCTCGCGGTCGCGCTGATCGCGGTGTCGGTCGGGTTCCGGCTGCTGTCGGGCGACCTGACGCTCGAGGTCGGGCTGTTCGTGCTGCTGCTCGCACCCGAGGCGTTCCTGCCGATCCGACAGGTGGGGGTGCAGTTCCACGCGGCCGCCGAGGGGGTGGCGGCGACCGAGGACGTGTTCGAGGTGCTCGACGCGGCGCGGGCCCGGGTGCAGGGCGGTCATAACTCCTCAAGAACTCCGCTGAAACAGCGTTCGGGAGCCGTGCTGGCCTCTCGTGGTGAAGATTCTGAGGAGTTGCGAACAGCGCACCAGGGCAACCTCGTGGTCGAAGGGCTGGGCGTGCGCGATCTGCCGCCTGTGTCGTTTACCGCCGAGCCGGGGACGATCACGCTGATCGAGGGACCGAGCGGGGCGGGGAAGTCGTCGCTGCTCGCGGCTCTCCGGGGAGCAGCCGCCTTCGACGGGACGGCCGCCTTCGCCGGGAGCGACGTTCGCGAGCTCTCCCCGGCGGCGTGGCTCGCCTGGGCTGGGCAGACTCC
>NZ_JBLVOH010000213.1:4456-7596 GCF_053543675.1 Microbacterium umsixpiens | reverse complement strand
GACTCCGGGGTTGATGCGGGGGACGGTCGCGGCGAACGTCGCGCTCGGCGACGCGGAACCGGATGCCGACCGCGTCCGTGTGGCGCTCGACGCCGCCTGCGCCGAGGGCATCGACCCCGCCCTCGAGCTCGGCGTGCAGGGCAGTGGTCTGTCGGGAGGCCAGGCGCAGCGGATCGCTGTCGCCAGAGCGCTCTACCGGCAGTCGTCCGACCCGAGCCGGGTGCTCGCACTCGATGAGCCCTCGAGTGCTCTCGACCCCGACACCGAGGGGCGGCTCTGGCGGTCGCTGCGCGCGCGAGCGGATGCCGGGGCGACGATCCTCCTCGTGTCACACCGTCGGACCGCGCGGGACATCGCCGATCACATCGTGGCGCTGGGGGTGGACGCATGACGCTCCCACGCACCCAGGAACTCCGCTCGGATCGGAAGCTGCGGATCCGCGGCGTCTTGAAGCTCGCACAGCCGCCGATCGGACGCTTCCTCCCCGGACTGGTCTGGGGTGTGCTGTCGGCCGCCGCCGCCGTGAGCCTGCTGGCGGTCAGCGGCTGGCTGATCGTGAGTGCCTCCATCGTCGACTCGCTCGTCCCACTGTCGATCGCGGTCGTCGGCGTGCGGTTCTTCGCGGTGTCCCGCGCGGTCACCCGCTATCTCGAGCGGCTGAGCGGACACGATGCTGCGCTGCGCCAACTCGCCTCGACGCGGGCCGACATGGTGCGGCGACTGACCCCGCTCTCTCCGGCCGGTCTCGGCTCGACGGATCGCGGACAGATGCTCACCGCCCTGGTGGACGATGTCGAGAACCTGCAGAACCTGCCCCTGCGCGTGGTGCAGCCGCTCGGAGTCGCGGCGGTCGTCGCGGTCGGGGCCGTGGGTTTCATCGCGTTCGTCTCGCCGCCGGCCGCCCTCACCCTGGCGCTGTGCCTGGTGGTCGCTGCGGCCGCGGCGATCGGGCTGGGCTGGGTGTTCGGCTCGCGCGCCGAAGCGCTCGTCTCCGTGCGACGGGCCGAGCTCTCGGCCGCGCTCGTCGACTACTTCGGCAGCCTCGACGTGCTCCTGGCCTATGGCGCCGAGGCGCAGGCGCGCGAACGGATCGCCGCGGCGGATTCGGCGCTGCGACGCGTCGTCGACCGTGCCTCGTTCGCTCAGGCCGTCGCCGCCGGCGTCGTCTCCGCGGTCGCCGGTGCGGCATCCGTCTGGGCGCTCGCCGCTGCCGCGCCCGGGCTCATCGACGGTTCGATCGATGGACCATGGCTGGCCGTGGCGGTTCTCGTGCCGATGGTGGTGTTCGAGATCTTCGGTGCGGTTCCGGTGGCCGCGGCGTCGTGGCGGAGCGTCCGCTCGAGCGCGGAGCGCATCGTCGACGCCCTGCCGGAGCGGATGCCCGATGAACTGCGGCCCGACGCGGGTGACGACGTCGAGCTCGACGGCACGCCGACGATCCGGATGCGCGGCGTTCGCGCGAACTGGCCCGGCGGTGCTCCTGCGCTCACGGGTGTCGACCTCGATCTGCGGCCCGGGGAGAGGGTGCTGGTGGCGGGACCGAGCGGGGCGGGGAAGAGCTCGCTGGCGGCTGTGCTCGTCGGCTTCCTCCGCGTGCAGGGGGAGTACCTGATCGACGGGCAGGACGCGGCGGCGATGTCGGGGCCGGCGCTGCGTCGGACCATCGGCCTCTGCGAGCAGAGCCCTCAGCTGTTCGATGAGGACATCCGTCAGAACCTGCTCTTCGCGCGCGACACGGCGACCGACGACGAGCTGTGCGCCGTGCTCGACCGGGTCGGCCTCGGGGAGTGGGTGCGGGAGCGCGGTGGCCTCGACGCGAGGGTCGGCGACCGTGGCGCGCTCGTGTCGGGCGGCCAGGCGCAGCGCCTCGCGCTCGCCCGCGCCCTGCTGCGCGGTTTCCCGGTGCTGGTGCTGGACGAGCCGACCGCGGGGGTCGACCCTGATGCTTCCGACGCGCTGCTGCGCGACCTGCTCGAGGCGGCGGGGGAGCAGTCGGTGCTGCTGATCTCGCACGTGGCACCGCCCGCAGGAACCGTCGACCGCGTGGTGCGCCTCGACGGTGGCCGCACGGTCTGAGGCACGTTCGCGCAGGTTGCTCCGGCGGGGCCTCAGCCGCCGATCGCGTTCATGCCGCGTGCAGGCTGGAGGAAGGCCGGGTCGTTGATCGCGTGTCCGGGCAGCTTGGCCCAGACGCAGCGCCGCAGCACGTCGTCGACCGCCGCGTCGCTGCCGGCGTCGCCCGTGGCGCGAAGCACGGGCAGGAGGTCGCACTCATCGGTGGAGAAAAGACAGTTCCGCAGCTGCCCATCGGCCGTGAGGCGCAGGCGATCGCATGCGCCGCAGAAGGGAGCCGTCACGGAGGCGATCACGCCGACGGTCGCCGCCCCTCCGTCGAGATGCCACCGCTCGGCGGGTGCCCCACCCCGGCCGGGGATCTCGGTCAGCGTCCAGCGCTCGGAGAGCGTGTCGAGGATCTCCTCCCGCGTGACCATCCGATCGCGATCCCAGGTGTGGCCGGAGTCGAGCGGCATCTGCTCGATGAAGCGCAGTTCGGCTCCGTGCGCGCTCGCGAACTCGACGAGGTCGCACAGTTCGTCGTCGTTGACTCCGCGCATCGCGACGGTGTTCAGCTTGAGGGGACGCAGCCCCGAGGACGAGGCCGCCGCGATCCCGCGCAGCACGTCGTCGAGGCGGTCACGTCGCGTCAGGGCGGCGAACCTGTCGGGGCGCAGCGTGTCGATCGAGATGTTCAGGCGGCTCAGACCGGCGGAGATCAGGTCGTCGAGCACCTCGTCGAGGCGGATTCCGTTCGTCGTCATCGCGACCTGGACGGGGCCGTCCTCGGTGTCGATCTCTCGCAGTCGACGCACGATGTCGACGATGTCGCGGCGTAGCAGCGGTTCGCCGCCGGTGAGGCGGAAGGTCGTGATGCCGGCCTCGGCGGCGATACGGGCGACCCGGACGATCTCGTCGACGGACAGGATCGACTCGCGCGCGAGCCACTCGTTGCCCTGCTCCGGCATGCAGTAGGTGCAGCGCAACGAGCACCTGTCGGTGAGCGAGATGCGGAGGTCCTTGTGGCTCCGACCATGCGTATCGAGGAGCGCACCCGCCGTCGGGTGCGACGCCGGCGCCGGCGG
>NZ_JBLVOH010000213.1:815-4436 GCF_053543675.1 Microbacterium umsixpiens | reverse complement strand
CCCCCACGCCGGCGCCGGCGGCATCCGGCGTCCGATCTGCACAGGAACGGTCGTCACGATCTGCCCAGGTTACGCTTTCCACCGACGTCTCGGAGCATTCCCGCGACCACCAGGGCGAAGGCGCCGACGAAAACCAGGAGCCATAGACCGAGCGAGTAGGAGTTGGTGTCGGGGTTGTATGTCGCTCCCATGACCAGCGGCGGGAAGTATCCGCCGAGGCCGCCCGCTGCCGCGACGATGCCGCTGACCGATCCGACCTTCTCCGGTGGCGTCGATGGGCCGATCCAGGCGAAGACCGCCCCCATGCCGAGCCCCATCGCCGCGGCCATCAGGATGAAGGTCACCCCGGTGACCACGCCCTCGGGCGGCTGCTGGCCCACGATGTAGGCGAGGGAGACGATCCCACCGAGTGAGATCAGTGCGATCACCTTGGGGCCGAAGCGGTCGGCCAGCACGCCGCCGATGGGACGCGCGACGACCGCCGCCGCGGCGAACAGAGCGGTTCGTGTCCCCGCTCCGACGACATCGACGTCGTCGGGATAGATCGTGGTGAGGTACTTGGGCAGGAAGGTCGAGAATGCGACGAAGCCGCCGAAAACGATGCCGTAGAGGAAGGCCATCTCCCACGTCACCGCGAGCTTGAGCGCACCGATGACCTTCGGCACGAATCGCTCCGTGTTGGGCCGCCAGACCGGCGAGTCGCGGAGGAAGAACCAGGAAAGCACGGCGAGTGCGGCCAGTGCCCCCGCGATCACCAGGTGCGTGGGGAGGTAGCCGATCGACTCCACCAGGCGGGGCGTGAAGAACGCCGAGACGGCCGTGCCGATCATCCCCATCCCGAAGACGCCGTTCGCGAACCCACGTCGAGCCGGCGGGAACCAGGCGCTCGAGAACGGGATGCCGACCGCGAAGATCGTTCCGGCGACACCGAGGTAGAACCCGGCGATCAGCAGCAGGGGGAAGCTGCGGATCTCTCCCGCCACCGCGACGAGGAGGACGGCCGGAACCGAGATCAGCAGCACGGCGGTGAACATCTTCCGCCCGCCGAAGCGATCGGTCATCGCACCGACGACGATGCGTCCGAGCGCGCCCACCAGCACGGGCGTGGCCAGCATCAGCGAGATCTGCCCCTCATCGAGGCCCATATCGGTGGCGTACGCCTTCTGCAGTGGAGCGATCGCCATCCAGGCCCAGAACCCGACCGTGGAGGCGAGAGTCGCGAGGATCACCTGCGCGAAGCCGCCTTTGAGTTCGGACGGGGCGGGGGAAGTTGCGGCAGAACTCATGGGTGGTTCCTCCTCTGAGCGATGAGAGTAGCCCCGCGACCACCCCGCACACCACCCTGTTCTCCCGTGCTAATTGCCCCGCGGATTAACACGGCGCACCCTTGTGCGGGTCCGGGCTCGGGTGTTGGATGCTGAGTCAAAGGCCGCCTGAAGGAGACACGATGACCCCTGGCATCCGAACCGAGAGTCCGCACTCCACAGATGGCGCTCTCGCCGATGGGCTGGTGAGCCTCGGCAGGTTCATGAGGCCGGGCGAGGTCTCCTCCGATCTGCGGTCGCTGTTTCTGGAAGGCGGCCGCTCGGGCGATGCGTTCTACCGCGACCGCTGGTCGCACGACAAGGTGGTGCGCTCGACGCACGGTGTGAACTGCACGGGCTCGTGCTCGTGGAAGGTGTACGTCAAGGACGGCATCATCACGTGGGAAGCACAGCAGACCGACTACCCCTCCATCGGTCCCGACTCGCCGGAGTACGAACCGCGCGGCTGCCCCCGGGGTGCCGCCTTCAGTTGGTACACGTACTCGCCGACCCGGGTGCGCTATCCGTACATCCGCGAGACGCTCGCGCAGCTCTACCGTGAAGCTCGGGCCGTGCACGCAGACCCCGTCGACGCCTGGGCCTCGATCGTCGAAGATCCGGAGAAGGCCACCGCCTACAAACGCGTCCGTGGCAAGGGGGGTCTGATCCGCGCGACCTGGGATGAGGTGCTCGAGATCGCGGCGGCTGCCCACGTGCACACGGTGAAGAAGTACGGCCCCGATCGCGTCGCGGGCTTCTCGCCGATCCCGGCCATGTCGATGGTGTCCCACGGAGCGGGCTCGCGCTTCCTCAATCTGCTCGGTGGCACGATGCTGTCGTTCTACGACTGGTACGCCGACCTGCCTGTCGCGAGCCCCCAGGTGTTCGGCGATCAGACCGACGTGCCGGAGTCCGCCGACTGGTGGAACGCCGGCTACCTCATCATGTGGGGCTCGAACGTCCCGGTCACCCGCACGCCGGACGCACACTTCATGGCTGAGGCGCGCTACCGCGGCCAGAAGGTCGTCACGGTCTCGCCGGACTACACCGACAACACCAAGTTCGCCGACGAGTGGGTCGCGCCGCACCCGGGTACGGATGCTGCACTCGCGCTCGCCATGGGCCACGTCATCCTCCGCGAGCACTTCGTCGAGAAGCGGACGCCGCGGTTCGAGGAGTACATGCGGCGCTACACCGATGCGCCCTACCTCGTGGCGCTCGAGGAGCGGAACGGCGGGCTGGTTCCCGGCAAGTTCGTCACGGCGTCCGATCTCGACGGGGACGCTGCAGCGCAGGCGCGCGCCGACTTCAAGCCGGTGCTGCTCGATGCCGTCGGGAATCCGGTCGTTCCGAACGGTTCGCTCGGCCACCGGTTCACGGCGGAGGACGAGGGGCGCTGGAACCTCGACCTCGGCGACGTCGTCCCGCCGCTCTCCATCAGCGATCTGCCGGGCGATCACGATGCCGTCGAGGTGCGGTTGCCGCGCTTCGATCTCGATCCGGAGCCGGGTCAGGAGCATGCCGGCGGGTCCGGGGTCGTCGTGCGCGGCGTTCCGGTGCGCACGGTCGCCGGGCGGAAGGTCACGACCGTGTTCGACCTCATGCTCGCCCAATACGGCGTCGGTCGCGAAGGGCTGCCGGGTGCGTGGCCGACCGGCTACGACGACGCGAGCAGTCCCGGAACACCGGCGTGGCAGGAGGAACACACCTCGGTCCCGGCGCCGCAGGCGCTTCGCATCGCGCGCGAGTTCGCCGACAATGCCGAGCGGTCGGGCGGCCGGTCGATGATCCTCATGGGTGCCGGCACGAATCACTGGTTCCACTCCGACACGATCTACCGCACCTTCCTGGCGCTGACGACGATGACCGGATGCCAAGGGGTGAACGGCGGCGGCTGGGCGCACTACGTCGGTCAGGAGAAGGTGCGTCCGATCACGGGGTATCAGCAGTACGCGGCCGCAGCGGACTGGGGGCGCCCGCCGCGTCACACCATCGGGACCGCGTTCTGGTATCTGGCGACCGATCAGTGGCGCTACGACGGGCTGCCGGCCGACCAGCTGTCGTCTCCGCTCGGTCTCGGCCGCTTCGCCGACCGCACCACGGCCGACTGTCTCGTCGAGTCCGTGCAGCGCGGATGGATGCCCAGTTATCCGACATTCGACCGGAACCCGCTCGATCTGTGCGACGAGGCCGATGCGATCGGAAAGGAACCGGCGCAGTACGTGGTCGACAGCCTCGACGACGGCTCCCTGAAGTTCGCCGTCGAGGATCCGGATGCGCCGGAGAACTTCCCGCGCGTCGTGCTGGTGTGGCGGGC
>NZ_JBLVOH010000213.1:0-795 GCF_053543675.1 Microbacterium umsixpiens | reverse complement strand
CATCCTCGGCTCCTCGGGCAAGGGCAACGAGTACTTCCTCAAGCATCTGCTCGGCACCGACGCGGCGATCCGCGCCGACGAAACAGCGCCGGGCTCGCGCCCGACCACCATGACCTGGCGGGACGAGGCTCCGGAGGGCAAGCTCGATCTGCTGATGACGGCGGATTTCCGCATGACGAGCACCACGCTCTTCAGCGACATCGTGCTGCCGGCGGCGACCTGGTACGAGAAGCATGATCTCTCGTCGACCGACATGCACCCGTTCATCCATGCGTTCAACCCGGCGATCGCGCCGCCATGGCAGACCAAGACCGATTTCGACACGTTCGGGATGCTGGCGGAGAAGTTCAGCGAGATGGCCCGCACGCACCTGGGTGTGCGGCGGGACCTCGTGGCGGCGCCCCTGCAGCACGACACCCCGGATGCCATGGCGACGCCCCACGGCACGGTGCAGGATCTGCCCCGCGTGCCGGGTGTGACCATGCCGAAGCTGATCGTCGTCGAGCGGGACTATCCGAATCTTTTCGACAGGTGGAAGGCGCTCGGACCGCTCACACAGAAGCTGGGCATGACCACCAAGGGCATCACGTACCGTGCCGAGCCCGAGATCGAGAAGCTCAAACGGAGCAACGGCGTCGTCGAGGCAGGACCGTATGCCGGATCGGTGCGCCTCGACGACGATCGTCGGGCGTGCGAGATGATCCTCGCGTTCTCGGGCACGAGCAACGGCCGCCTCGCTGTGCAGGGCTTTCACGCACTCGAGAAGCACACCGTTCAGAAGATGGCCTTCCTCGC
>NZ_JBLVOH010000212.1:5154-5805 GCF_053543675.1 Microbacterium umsixpiens | reverse complement strand
CTTCGTCGGAGAGCCCGAGGCGATCTGCGACTCCGAGCTCGGCGACATCGACGGTGGGCAGGGTGATCGGGTGCGTGCGCGGTCGGACGACCGCCGGCGGCTCCGTCACGGTCGGCGGCTCGACGACGGCCGGTGGTTCCACGACGGTCGGCGGCTCCACGACAGCGGCGATGGCGCCGGTCGCCGGGACGGCGCTCGACTCCGGTGGCTCGACCGTGCGCGGGGGTTCGGCCTTCTGCGGAGCACCTGCCGGAGCATCCGAGGCGCGCTCGTCTGCGGCGGCCTTCCGCTGGGAGCTGAGCTCCTCGGCCAAGGCAGCGCGGACCGAGGAGAGGTCCGCCGTCTGACGCTGGACCTCCTGCACCGCCGTCAACGCCGCTGCGGCGGCAGCACCGCGCACCTTCTCCGGCACGAGGCGCGGGATGTTGGAGGTGTCGCCGTATCCGCCGTGAACCTCGTCACGCACCATCTCGCCGTCGCGCAGCTCGATCACCCGGCGCTGCATCTGGTCGACGAAGCCGGCCTCGTGCGTAGCCATCAGCACGGTCGTGCCGCCGGCGTTGATGCGAGCGAGAAGCTGCATGATGTCGACGGAAGTCGCAGGGTCGAGGTTGCCTGTGGGCTCGTCGGCGAGCAGCACCTGCGGACGAT
>NZ_JBLVOH010000212.1:4182-5134 GCF_053543675.1 Microbacterium umsixpiens | reverse complement strand
CGGCGCGAGCGATCGCGACGCGCTGCTGCTCGCCGCCGGACAGCTCATGCGGCATGCGCTTCTGCTTGCCGTCGAGTCCCACGAGCGCGAGTGCCTCGGGCACTGCCTGCTGGATGAATCCGCGCGAAGAGCCGGTCACCTGCAGGGTGAAGGCGACGTTCTGGTAGACCGTCTTCGACGGCAGGAGGCGGAAGTCCTGGAACACCGAACCGATGTGGCGCCGGAAGTAGGGCACCTTGCGGTTGGCGAGCGAGCGGAGGTCCCGGCCGAGCACGGCGACGCGGCCTGCCGTCGGTACGTCTTCGCGCAGGATCAGACGAAGACAGGAGGACTTGCCGGAGCCCGAGGCGCCGACGAGGAAGACGAACTCCCCGCGTTGCACTTCGAAGTCGACACCGGAGAGGGCGGGCTTCGACGTCCCGCGGTAGCGTTTCGTGACGTTCTCGAACCGAATCATGACGGTTCGAGCCTAAGCGCGCCCCTCCTGCTGACCGCGAGCGACACCCCGCACCGGCGCGTCCGCATCCGGAGAGCATGGGGATTGCTCCCCATCAGGAACTCCCTGCGAAGTCACCGGCCACTGCTATACATAAGGGTGCGGTCGCACCATGGAGCGGCCGAATCGTCTTCGAGGGGGACCCATGAGCACGACACCTGCAGGTTGGTACGACGACGGCAGCGGACGCCAGCGGTGGTGGGACGGTGAGCAGTGGACGGAGCACTTCGCTCCGGACGCGACCGCCGCAGCCGATGCGGAGTCGGCACCGGTGGCACCGGATGCCGCCGAGGCGTCGATCGGAATCGAGACACCGGCGACCGACGCTCCCGCCGTCGACGAAGAGCCCTCTTCTGACGCACCGGAGGCACCGTCCACCGATGACACCGTGATCCGCACCTCCGCCGAGGCGCCGACCGCCGCGACCACACCGCTCGGCGACGACGTGGCCCCCAA
>NZ_JBLVOH010000212.1:822-4162 GCF_053543675.1 Microbacterium umsixpiens | reverse complement strand
GGCCCCGGCAGCGCCCGACTACTCCCCCACGGCCACGCCGGAACAGCCCGTGTCGAGCTACCCGGGCGCGGCTCCGGCATACCCCGGCGCGGGCGCACCGTCCGGCTATCCCGCAGCTGCCCCGTACGTGCAGACCGAGCCGGAAGCTCCGAAGAAGCTGTCGGTGCTCGGACTCGTCGGACTCGGACTGTCGGCCGTCGGCACGATCCTGGCGTTCATCCCGCTGATCGGCTTCATCGGCTTCATCCTCCTCGGCGCGGGCTTCATCGTCTCCCTCATCTCGCTCTTCCTGAAGGGGAAGAAGTGGCCGGGGATCGCCGGCCTGATCCTCTCCGTGGTCGGCGGCATCATCAGCGCCGTGATGTTCTTCGTCTTCTTCTTCGCTATCGCCCAGAACGCGAGTGAAGAGATGAACAACCTGCCCAGCTCCTCGCCGTCGATCGAAGCCACCGAGCCGGGCGAGACCGACGGGACGGACGGCGCCGACGACGGCACGCGTCCCACCTCGGCCGAGGTGGCGGTCGGACTGACCGCGATCCTGGCCGCCGAAGGCACGGAGGGCTACACCGAGCCGCAGATCACGTGCCTCTCGGACCTTCTCGTCGAGTCCGAGCTCGACAACTCGACGCTGCGCGCGATCGCGGAGAGCGACGGCACGCTGACGGATGTCGACGCCGCGTACGGTTTCGCCGAGGTACTGGGCGACACCGAAGCCATCACCGCGTGCTTCGTCCCCTGAGCCGTCGGACGAGCGGAACCATCTGATGACGACGTCTGCCGGCTGGTACGACGACGGCTCCGGCCGCCTGCGGTGGTGGGACGGCACGCAGTGGACCGCGCACGTGCGGACCTCCGACGGTGCGCCGGTGGCCCCGGAACCGCCGTCGGTCGAGCAGGTTGCCTCCGCCGTGCCGTCGCCCGGCACAGCGCCCTTCACCCCGCCCTACGCGCTGCCCTCGTCGGGGGTGTCGACCGAGCGGGTGATCGCGCCCGACCTCGTCGGAGCACCCGGCGGAGCGTGGGGTGCGCCGGCACCGCAGCCACCCGCGCCCGGAGTGTCGGTGCTCGGAATCATCGGTCTCGCGGTGGTGGTCGTCGGCGTCGTGTGCGCCTGCATCCCGGTGATCTCGATCGTCGGCTGGGCGCTTCTCGGCGTCGGATTCGTGCTGTCGCTCGTGTCCCTGTTCCTCCGCGGCCGCAAGTGGCCGGGGATCACGGGGCTGGTGGTTGCGGCGATCGGCGCGCTCCTGGCGTTCGCCGTGTCGCTGCTGCTGCTCGCGACCGTCTCGGCCCCGGCCGGCGCCGCTGCGAGCGCCGAGGAGCGCACGGACCCCGCGTCGATCGAGGGTGCCGAGATGGTTCCCTTCGCCGAGCTCGAGGTCGGCGACTGCCTGCCGTTCGTCGACTACGAGGACACGGGTCAGATCTACGAGTTGCCCGTCGTCCCATGCGAGCGGCCGCACACGGATGAGGTGTACTTCATCTTCGAGGTCGATGAGGAGGCGTTCCCCGGCGACGATGCTCTCGGCGAAGCGGCATGGGACGGCTGCGCCTCGCACTTCGACGCATACGTCGGCATCGCCTACGAAGACTCGGTGCTGGATTTCTACACCTATCAGCCGACGGAGACCTCCTGGGCCCGCGCAGACGATCGCACCGTCCAGTGCATCCTGTACAGCTATGAAGACGTGACCGGCACTCTCGAGGGTGCGAAATACTGACGAGTCATACGAAGAAGGCCCCGGAGTTATCCGGGGCCTTCTTCATGGATTCAGTCTTCGATCTTGCGCTTGCGCCAGCGGATGCCCGCGGAGATGAAGTCATCCAGGTCTCCGTCGAACACGGCAGCCGGGTTGCCCGACTCCTGGCCGGTGCGCAGATCTTTCACCAGCTGCTGGCCGTAGAGGAAGTACGAGCGCATCTGGTCGCCCCAGCTCGCGGTGATGTTGCCCGCGAGCTCCTTCTTCTTCGCTGCTTCCTGTTCTTTCTGTAACAGCAGCAGTCGGGTCTGCAGCACGCGCATGGCGGCGGCGCGGTTCTGAATCTGCGACTTCTCGTTCTGCATCGACACGACGATGCCGGTCGGAAGGTGCGTCAGGCGCACAGCGGAGTCGGTCGTGTTGACCGACTGACCGCCGGGGCCGGAGGACCGGAACACATCGACGCGGATGTCGTTCTCGGGGATGTCGACCTCGGTCGCCTCCTCCATCAGCGGGATGACCTCGACCGCGGCGAACGACGTCTGACGCTTGTCGGCTGATCCGAACGGGCTGATGCGGGCCAGACGGTGGGTGCCGGCCTCGACCGAGATGGTGCCGAACGCGTAGGGCGCGTCGATCTCGAACGTCGCCGACTTGATGCCGGCGCCCTCCGCGTAGGAGGTGTCCATGACCTTGACCGGGTACTTGTGGCGCTCGGCCCAGCGCAGGTACATGCGCATCAGCATCTCGGCGAAGTCGGTGGCGTCGTCGCCGCCCGCACCGGAGCGGATGGTGATGATGGCGCTGCGCTCGTCGTACTCGCCGTCGAGCAGAGTCTGCACCTCGAGCTGGTTGATCAGGTCGGTGAGCGAGGCGAGTTCGGTGCGAGCCTCCTGCGCGGACTCCTCATCCCCCATCTCGTTCGCGAGACCCACGAGCACCTCGAGGTCGTCGAGACGCTGCGCGATGCCGGTGATGCGGGCGAGCTCGGACTGACGGTGGCTGAGTGCGCTGGTGACCTTCTGCGCGTTCTCGGTGTCGTCCCAGAGGTCGGGGGCACCGGCCTCCTCGCTGAGACACGCGATGTCGTCGCGGAGACGGGAGACATCGACGACCTCGCTGATGTCGCCGAAGGTGTGCCTGAGCGCCTGGATTTCGGCGGAGAGATCTAGTTCGAGCATGACACCTCAGCCTAACGTGCCGCCCGCACGCACGGGGACCTCGTCTTCGACGGCACATCGGCCGGAGTAGCGTGAAGACGTGAGCAGTGCATCGGCGGTCCTTCGACAGTTCGGACCCATGGTGTACCTGCCGACGGTCCTGTTCGCGCTCGGCGAGGGCGCCGTGATCCCGCTCATCCCGGTGCTGGCGGCATCCATGGGCGCAGACGTGGCGTTCGCCGCGCTCGTGGCGTCGGCGTTGGTGATCGGCCAGCTGTGCGGCAACCTCCCTGCCGGATGGGCGGTGGGCAGGATCGGCGAGCGGTACACGATGGTGATCGCCGGCGTGATCGCGATCATCGCGGGGATCGGGATGGTGTTCGCGCCCTCGCTCGGCGTGCTCGCGGCGTCGGTGTTCCTGCTCGGCATCTGCGCGGCGGCCTTCGGCCTCGCCCGTCACGCGTTCATGACCACCCGCGT
>NZ_JBLVOH010000212.1:0-802 GCF_053543675.1 Microbacterium umsixpiens | reverse complement strand
GTGCCGGTCGCCTTCCGTGCGCGCTCCCTCTCGCTGCTCGGCGGCAGCTTCCGCCTCGGAATCTTCATCGGGCCGTTCGTCGCCGCCGGGCTCCTGCAGGTCTTCGGCAGCGAGAGTGCGGCGATCTGGTTCTTCCTGGGCTGCCTCGTCGTGATGGTCGTGCTGGTCCTCTTCGGGCCCGACCCCGAGAAAGCGATCGCTCCCCTTCCGTCGACCACTCACGAGCGCTATCTGGAGGACTCCGGTGAGGCCGTGAGCGGATCCATCCCGACGATCGAACGGCTGGGGATCTTCCAGACCATGTGGCGACAGCGCGCGGTGCTCGGGCGCCTCGGGCTGGCCGCCGCCTCACTCTCCGCCGTCCGATCCGCCCGACAGGTCGTCCTCCCTCTGTGGGGGCTCTCGCTGGGACTGGACGCCTCGACGATCGCCCTCGTGGTCGGCGTCTCCGGCGCGATCGACTTCGCGCTGTTCTATGCGAGCGGCCAGGTGATGGACCGCTTCGGGCGGTTGTGGGCGGCGATGCCCGCGATGGTGCTGATGGGTGCCGGCTTCCTCGCCCTGTCGTTCACGCACGATGCCGACGCCGCGGTGCTGTGGTTCGGGATGTTCGCGGCGGTGCTGGGCGTCGGCAACGGCCTGTCCAGCGGCATCCTGCTGACTCTCGGCGCGGACGTGGCCCCGAAGCGCGAGCCGGCCGCCTTCCTGGGCTCCTGGCGGACGCTGACCGATGCCGGCGGTGCGCTCGCGCCGTTGCTGGTCTCGGCGATAACCGCCGTCGCCGCACTGCCGTTCGCCGCAG
>NZ_JBLVOH010000211.1:0-828 GCF_053543675.1 Microbacterium umsixpiens | reverse complement strand
GGGCCGAAGCCGGACGGCATGAACGGGGTGTAGTTGTCGGTGTTGATGTAGAAGATGCCGAGTCCCACGATGAAAAGGATCAGCAGGATCTTGATCCCGACCGCCACCAGCTCGAACCGGCCGAAGGTCTTGGTGCCGCGGCTGAGGAGGAACGTCACGAGCAGGCAGATCAGGATCGCCGGGATGTTGACGACGCCGCCGGGCTGGTCGAACGTCTCGGTGACCGCGGTCGGCAGGTGGACGCCGAAGCCGGAGAGGAACGCATCGAGGTAGCCGGAGATCCCGATCGCGACGACGGCCACGATGGCCACATACTCCAGGAGCAGATCCCAGCCGATGAACCATCCGGTGATCTCGCCGAGCGCGACGTAGCCGTAGCTGTACGCCGATCCGGCCCGGGGGATCATTCCCGCGAATTCGGCGTACGAGAGAGCGGCGGCCGCAGACGCCAGTCCGGCGATGAGGAACGAGATGACGACCGCGGGCCCGACACCGGGGTTCGTGGCATCGCCGTGCGCGACGAGGCCCGCGAGCGAGAAGATCCCGACGCCGACGATGCCGCCGACGCCGATCGCGGTGAGCTGCCACAACCCGAGGGATTTGAAGAGACCACTGCTCTCCGCCTCTTCGTTCAGGTCACCGACGGGCTTGCGCCGCCAGACGGAATACGCCGGATTCTTCGGATTCGTGCGGGGCATCCTTGCCTCCCTGAATGGCCGCCCGGGTGCGGGCGGCGAGCGATGGCTGAGCTTTTGACCGGTAACACGTTACGCCCGCCTCGCCCCCTCCTCAATCAGACTTCTGGTCAGGATCCGGCGCCCGGCGTGC
>NZ_JBLVOH010000210.1:0-840 GCF_053543675.1 Microbacterium umsixpiens | reverse complement strand
GCAGGGCGGCGGCGCGCACGCCGCGGCTCTACCCACGGCTCTCGAGGCCATCTCGCAGGAGCTGCACGGCGCGTGAGCGGCTTCCGCCGCGGTGTGCGGCTCGGCATCGACGTGGGTCGGGCGAGGGTCGGTGTCGCCCGCTGCGACCCGGACGGCATGCTCGCCGTGCCGGTCGAGACGGTCCCGCGGGACGAGGCGTCGATCGATCGCCTCGTCCAGCTCGCGGGGGAGTACGAGCCTCTGGAGTTCGTGGTCGGACTGCCGGTGAACATGCGGGGCGCCGATACGCCGTCGACAACGGACGCACGGGAGTTCGCGGCGGCTCTCCAGCTGCGCAGTGGCATCGTCGTGCGGCTCATCGACGAGCGTCTGAGCACCGTTTCCGCGCACGCCGCCCTGCGCAGTTCCGGGAGATCTCAGAAGAAGTCTCGTAGCATTGTGGATCAGGTCGCCGCCGTGGTGCTTCTGCAGCAGGCGATCGATATGGAGAAGAGCACCGGAAACCCGGCCGGTGCGGCCATCTCGCCTGACGAGGAGCACGCCTGACGATGTCCGAACGCGACAACGAAACGCCGCGGCATGACGCAGACTCCCGCCTGGGGGAGCTGTTCGAGAACCTTCCGGAGCCGACCACGCAGATTCCGACGGTCGACAACAGTGCGCCCGCTCCGGGTTCGCGTCGTGCGGCTCGTGAAGCCGCCTCGGGGGATGCCACGGCGCCCACGAACGGCGCATCGGGTGACCATCTGCAGCCATCGCCCGTGCCGGTCCGTGCGTCCGCCGACGAGGCGGCCGCGGCGAACCGCGAGTCCCCGTCGCCGACCCCTGTGCGCGACTCGG
>NZ_JBLVOH010000209.1:31911-39011 GCF_053543675.1 Microbacterium umsixpiens | reverse complement strand
GGCGCGCGGCTCGGCGCCCGTGACGAGGTTCACGCCCGCACGTCCGCCCGTGAGCACGTCGAGCGATGCCAGCGAGCGCGCCGTCGTGTACGGGTCGGCGTAGGTGGTGTTGACCGTGGCGATCAGGCCGATGCGCGAGGTGACCCCGGCGAGGAACAGCACCGCGCTCACCGGGTCGATGCGCGCCAGCAGATACGGGTCGCGGAACTCCAGGTCGGGGCCGGTCGCGAGCCAGTCGCCGAAGAAGAGGTAGTCGAGTCCGGCCTCCTCCCCCTCGCGCGCGATGTGCCGGAGGAGGGCGGCGTCCGCGGCCGGATCGCGGTGCGCGCCGGGCTGCCGCCAACCCGAGGGGTAGGCCCCCAGGGTGCGCACCATGGCGCCGATGATGAGGGGTTCGGTCATGCTCGTCACGGTAGGAGCGGGCGCGCACCCGCGACCAGGCGGCCGTCGCCGGACGTCTCGGGGTGTAACAGTCCGACATGTGCACCCCACCCCGTACGCTGAGACCATGACTGGTCTTCGTTGGGGAATCCTCGCTACCGGCGGCATCGCCGGCGCGTTCGCATCCGATCTGCGCACGGCGGGGCTCGACCTCGTGGCGGTGGGTTCACGTTCCCAGGAGTCGGCGGATGCATTCGCCGCGCGCTTCGACATCGCCCATGCGCACCCCTCCTATGAGGCGCTGGTGTCCGACCCCGACGTCGACATCATCTACGTCTCCACTCCGCATCCGATGCATCACGAGAACGCCCGGCTCGCGCTCGAGCACGGCAAGCACGTGCTCGCCGAGAAGGCGTTCACGCTGAACCGCGCCGAGGCCGAAGACCTGCAGGCGCTCGCCGCCGAGAAGGGGCTCCTCGTGATGGAGGCGATGTGGACGCGGTATCTGCCGCACATGATCCGCATCCGCGAGCTCATCGCCGATGGCGCCCTCGGCGAGATCCGCGCGGTCAGCGCCGATCACACGCAGCTGCTGCCCACCGACCCGACGCACCGGCTCAACGCCCTGGAGCTCGGCGGCGGCGCACTGCTCGACCTGGGCATCTACCCGATCTCCTTCGTCTGGGACATGCTGGGCGCTCCGACCGACATCCGCGCCGTCGGCCGCCTGATCGAGACCGGTGCCGACTCCGAGGTCGCCACCGTCATGACCCACGAGGGCGGTGCGATCTCGACCACGCTCTCCTCCTCGCGGGCATCCGGGCCGAACGCGGCCAGCATCATCGGCACCCAGGCGCGGATCGACATCGACCGGGTCTGGTACACCCCCACCACGTTCCGCGTCACCCTCCCGGACGGCACGGTGCAGGAGGAGTACGTCTCCGAGGTCGACGGGCGCGGCATGCAGTTCCAGGCCCTCGCTGCCGAGCGCCTGGTGCGCGACGGCATCCTCGAGGGCGACATCCTTCCGATCGCCGAGAGCGTCGCCATCATGGGCACTCTCGATGAGATCAGGGCGCAGATCGGCGTCCGCTACCCCCGTGAGGAGGCCTGATCATGGCCGAGACCACCGATGCCCGCGTCGCCGTCTACCTCGACTTCGACAACATCGTCATCTCCTGGTACGACCGGGTGCACGGGCGTAACGCCTACGGCAAAGACAGGCAGCGGATCACCGAGAACCCGAACGATCCCGACGTCGTCGAGCGCCTCAGCCGCGCCATGATCGAGGTCGGCGCCATCATCGACTACGCCGCGTCCTTCGGCACCCTGGTGCTGACGCGCGCATACGCCGACTGGTCCTCCCCCGTGAACGCCGTGTACCGCTCGCAGCTCGTGGCCCGCGCCGTCGACCTCGTGCAGCTCTTCCCGGCCGCCGCGTACGCCAAGAACGGCGCCGACATCCGGCTCGCCGTCGACGCGGTCGAAGACATGTTCCGCCTGCCCGACCTCACGCACGTCGTGATCGTGGCCGGCGACAGCGACTACGTGCCGCTTGCGCAGCGCTGCAAGCGACTCGGACGCTACGTGATCGGTGTCGGCGTCTCCGGCTCGACGGCGAAGTCGCTCGCCGCGGCCTGCGACGAGTTCGAGTCGTACGACTCGCTGCCCGGTGTCGTGCGTCCGGTGAAGGCGGCTCCCGCTGTCGCTGCGAAGGCCGAGGCCGTGGCGGAGCCCGCGCCGGAGACGGTGCCGGACACGGCCGACGCGGCGGATGCGCCGAAGGCCAAGGCCCCGCGCCGCGCGAGGTCGAAGGCAGCCGCGGCCAAGGTCGAGGAGCCCAAGCTCGACGAACAGGGCGAAGCGACACAGCTGCTCGAGCGCGCCCTGCGTCTCGGCCACGACAAGGCCGATGCCGACGAGTGGCTGCACAGTTCCGCCGTGAAGACGCACATGCGTCGCATGGACCCGTCGTTCAGCGAGAAGGCCCTCGGCTACCGCTCGTTCTCCGACTTCCTCAAGTCCCGCGACGACATCGCCGAACTTGAAGAGACCGGCCACGAGCGTCTCGTGCGCCTGCGCGAGCTGACGGGCTGATCGAAGCCCTCACTCCACGAAGTCGTACTCCTGGAACTCGGCGACCTCGGGCACCCACCGCTCCGCGACGAACGCCCGGTGCGCGGGATGGCCGTCGTAGGCGTCGTAAACGCTCTGATCCGCGAACACCATCGAGAACTGATGCGTGAGGTCGCTCTTCGCGCTGACCTGACGGCGGATCGTGAAGTCCCCGACGCCGGGGATCGACGTGAGCACGGCGTGGCCGGTCGCCAGGAACTCCTGCTCCTCCGCGGAGCCGGCCGGATGGATCAGGCGGAAGACGACGGTGTGCTGGATCGGCATGGGGCTCCTGTCGGGGTGGTCACTGGTTGCTGAACGCGGCGTCGAACGAGGCTTCGGGCTTCGGCCACAGCAGCGAGCGCACGTACGCCAGCGCCTCGGGGGCGCCGTGCAGGCGGTCCATCCCCGCGTCCTCCCACTCGATCGAGATGGGGCCGGAGTACCCGATCGCATCCAGCGCGCGGAGCGAGTCCTCCCACGGCACATCCCCGTGCCCCGTCGAGACGAAGTCCCAGCCCCGCCGCGGGTCGCCCCACGGCAGGTGCGAGCCGAGCACGCCGGCCCGGCCGTTGTGCGGCCGCATCCGGGTGTCCTTGCAATCCACATGGTAGATCCGGTCGGCGAAGTCCACGATGAAACCGACCGGGTCGATGTTCTGCCACATCATGTGCGACGGGTCCCAGTTGAACCCGAACGCCTCGCGGTGGTCGATCGCCTCCAGCGCACGCACCGACGACCAGTAGTCGTACGCGATCTCGCCCGGATGCACCTCGTGCGCGAACCGCACGCCCTCCGCGTCGAACACGTCGAGGATCGGGTTCCACCGGGCGGCGAAGTCCTCGAACCCGCCCTCGATGACGGATGCCGGAACCGGCGGAAACATCGCCAGATACGGCCAGATCGAGGAGCCGGTGAACCCGACCACGGTGTCGATGTCGAGCTTGCGCGCGACGCGGGCCGCCCGCTTCATGTCCTCGGCCGCCCGCTGCCGCACGCCCTCCGCCTCACCGTCACCCCACACGTACTCGCGCAGGATCGCCTGGTGTCGGAAGTCGATCGGCACATCGCACACGGCTTGACCGGCGAGATGATTCGAGATCGCGAAGATCTTCAGGCCATGCCGGTCGAGGATCTCCCGGCGCGACGCCACGTAGGCGTCGTCTTCATCGGCACGCCGCAGGTCGAGGTGGTCACCGGACGCGGCGACCTCGAGCCCGTCGTATCCCCACTCCGCGGCAAGGCGGGCGACCTCCTCGAACGGCAGGTCCGCCCATTGCCCGGTGAACAGCGTGACCGGATGCGTGCTCATGGATACTCCAATGCCCTGAGGGCAGCGATGCTGCGTGCGGCGAGTTCGTCCTGGCTCGGGGCGAGGGGTCGCCACACCGAGGCCGCGACCGCGATGGTGGCGTTCTCTCCCGTGAAGCTCTCCAGCCCCAGCGGGCCGCGATAGCCGGCGTCGTCGAGGGCCGCGAGGGTCCCGGGCCAGTCGGTGTGGTCGTCGCCGACGGCACCACGGTCGCTGCCGCACACCTGCACGTGGGCGATCGCGGCGCCGGCGGCACGGATCGCCTCGGCGGGCTTCTTCTCCTCGATGTTGAGGTGATACGTGTCGAGTGCGAGTCCGAGTCCCGCACCGAGCAGCGGGCCGAGCGCATCGAGGCTCTGCTCGACCGTGTTGAGCAGGCTCGTCTCGTAGCGGTTCAGCGGCTCGATCGCGAGGGTGATGCCCGCCTCTGCGGCCTCGGCGACGAGGGGCGCGAGGTTCTCCCGCAGCTCCCCCACGACCGCCGCCCGCTCGTCGGCATCCATCCGCCAGGTCACGCCGGTCGGTGCGTAGAAGGGGCCGGCCACGACTCCGGCCCCGAGCGTCTGCGCCGCCGCGATGCAGGCCCGCAGGTACGTCTGCGTCGAGACGACGTCGCCGGCACGGGCGACCAGCGAGCGTCCGGGCCCCATGGCTCCGACGACGATCGCGCCGAGCCCGAGCGCGTCGAGCAGGTCGCGGGTGCGCACGGGATCCCAGTCGCCGACGCTCTCGAGCGGCAGCTCCAGCGCGTCGTACCCGAGGCTCTGGGCCTTGCGGGCGAGCGGCTCGAGCGTCGCGTCGGTCAGCGGAGACGTCCACACCCAGGTGTTGACGGCGATCGTGCGGGGCATCGTTGTCCTTGTGATCGTGACGCGCTCCCACCCTCCCACCCCGCGGGTGCGGAGCGGAAGGGCGGGAGCGGATTTCGGTTACGGGATCTGACGCTGCTGCCACACCGTCGGGTAGCCGGGGAGGTTCTCCCCGCCGAACTTGGCGTAGTGGCCGTCGGGCATGCCCTCGTTGGCCTTCAGGTAGTCGTCGAGCTCGGGCTCCGTGATCGGCTTCTGCGGGAGGACCCATTCCTTCGGAACCTCTTCGCCGGCGAAGATCATCTGCGCCGCGAGCAGCGGAGTGCGCCACTGGAAGTTGGAGTACACCGGCGCGAGACCCGTGAGACCCGTGTCCTTCCACTTGCGCAGGAAGCTCATCTCGTCCTCACCGGTCATGACCGGGTAGTCCGCTCCGGCGTCCTCGAACGCCTCGATGGCCGCGACCGCGCCGTCACCGGCGTCCATCCAGATGCCGTGCACGTCGCCCTTGGCGAGCTCGTCGCTGATGATGCTCTTGATCTCGGCGGGGTCGGCGCCCGTGAAGTGATCCACGGCCTCGATGCCGGCCTCGTCGAAGAGCTTCTCGGCGGCGGCCCAGCGGTGCTCGAGCACGTCGACACCCGGGAGGATGCGCAGTGCCACGACCTTGTCACCCTCTTCGAGGTTGTCGATGAGGAACTCGGCGGTGTCGATGCCCCAGGCGAAGCCGCCGATCGGGTGGATGAACGTGACCGGGCAGTCGGTGTTCACACCGCGGTCGAACACGACGACCGGCTTGCCCGTCTCGCAGGCCCGCTCGACGGCCGGGGTCATGGCCGCCGTGCTGTTCGGCGAGATGAGGAAGACGTCGCATTCGCCCTCGGCGATGAAGTAGTCGATGTCCGCGATCTGCGTGTCATCGGAGTCCTGCGCGTCGCGGGTCTCCATCTCGCTGATGGCGCCCGCATCCTGCAGCGACTTCAGCTGCTCGTTCATCGTGATCCAGCCGGTCTGGCGCCACGGGTTGGAGATCGACGCGTTGGCGAAGCAGGCCTTCTGGGCCCCTTCGCTCGCGAACTCCGCCGTGTCGACCATCTCGGCGTTGATGTGCTGCAGGTAGGGCTCGTCTTCCGGCCCCTGAGGGGTGACACCGCGCTCCTCATCCTGCTTGTCGAAGAGCTCCTGGTCGAACCACTCTGTCGTCTCTGCCGTCTCCTCGGGGTTCTCCGACTCCGCCGGCGCCACGGACGGGTCGGTCGTACACCCGGCGAGCGCGATGAGGCCGAAGAGAGCCACCCCTGCGGTGGCGATCTTCATCGATCGTCGCATTGCTAATCTCCTCTGGTTTCTGTGTTGATGGTGCTGGTGGAACTGGTGGTTTCAGGGATTCTGGGTTCTTCGGGAGGGATGTCCGAGGGCAGCGGCCCGCGCTTGCGCCGCGCCCGGAAGGCGACGGCGGAGTAGGCGACCGCGGCGATGATGATGACGCCCTGCACGGCATCGCGCAGTGTCGAGGGGATCCCGGCGATGTTGAGCAGCATGAACAGGGCCTCGAGGGCGAAGGCACCGGCGACCGCGCCGACGATCCAGCCGCGACCACCGCCCAGCACGACGCCGCCGAGCACCACGGCCGTGATGGCGGTGAACTCGTATCCACGGCCGACCGAGGGGTGCACACCGGCGTATCCGACCAGGAGTACGGCCGACAGCGAGGCGGAGAGCGACGAGATGACGAACGCGCGCGTCGTCACCCAGGCGCGGCGGGCACCGGCGTAGTCGACCGCACCGGCGTTGTCGCCGACCGCGATCAGCGTCTTGCCCAGCGGGCGCTTGGTGATCCAGATGCCGAGTCCCAGCCAGACGATGAGCAGCAGCACCGCCCAGGGGATGAACTCGAGGAACGGCACGTCGCGGATGCCGCCGCGACCGATCTCGCGGAAGCTGTCGGCCGGGTTCCCGGTGGCCGCTCCCCCGGTCCACCACATCACTCCGCCCAGCAGGGCGAGCATCATGCCGAGCGTGACGATGAACGACGGCACTTTCAGCAGTGTCGTGATCACCCCGTTCACGAGGCCGACGGCCACCGCGAAGACGATCATGAGCAGCAGGACCGGTACCGTGCGGGTGTCGTCCTGACCGACCAGGTTGCCGGCGATGATCACCTGCGCCGTGATGAGTGAACCCTGCGAGAGGTCGAACTCCCCGGCGATGATCACGAAGTACTGGCCGATCGCGACGATCGCGATGGGCGCCACCCGCTGGATGAAGCGCATGAACTGACCGGGCTCGGCGAAGCTCGGGTTGAGGATCGTCACGGCCACCAGCAGCAGCACGAGCAGCAGGAACACAGCCCCACGGGGACTCACGAGGGTGCGCAGCGCGTTCATGAGCGTCCTCCTTCCGTGGCGGTGCCGATATCGGATGCGGTGACAGTGGTGACGTCGGCGAGCTGCGACGCGGCGGCGGCCATCTCGGGCGCCGCC
>NZ_JBLVOH010000209.1:28741-31891 GCF_053543675.1 Microbacterium umsixpiens | reverse complement strand
GGGCGCCGCCGCCTTCGCGGCATCGTCCCCACCGGTGCGGGTGCCTCCGGCACCGAAGCGCGGACGGCGGCGGATGATCGAGCGGCGGCTGTAGACGGCCACCGCGGCGACGATGACGACGCCGCGGACGACGTCCTTGAGGAACGGGTTGACCTGCATGACGCTCATGACGTTGTCGACGACCGCGAGGATCGCCACGCCGCCGATCGTGCCCCAGACGGAGCCGCGACCACCGAGAAGCAGCGTTCCGCCGAGCACGACCGCGGCGATCGACAGCAGCGCATAGCCGCCCTGCTGCCCGACGGTCGGGCTGCCGACGCCGAGGCGGCTGGCGAGCAGCAGACCCGCGAGCCCGGCGAACACCGAGCAGAGCACGTGCGCCCAGATGAGCGGCATCCGCGTGCGCACGCCGGAGAGCCGGGCGATCTCGGGGTCGCCGCCGACGGCGTAGAGGTGGGCGCCGGTGCGGGTGCGGTTGAGGAGCACCCAGATCACGACGGCCAGCACGATCATGATGAGCGTGGAGACCGGGATGGGTCCGACGCCCGTGGCGCCGATGAGCTGGAACGCCCAGGGCACCTTCCCCGCGGATCCCTCGAAGTTCGTGTTGAGGATGCCCTGCAGGATGAGTCCGACGCCGAGTGTGGCGATGAAGCCGTTGACCTTGAGCACGGTCACGATGAGCCCGTTCACGAGCCCGACACCGGCGCACACGAGCAGAGTCACGATCACCGCTGCCGGGATGTTCGCCGCGTTGTCGTTCATCATCGTGGCCGCCAGCAGACTCGACAGGCTGATCACGTACGTGACCGAGAGGTCGAGCGAGGCGCCGAGCACCACGAGCGTCTGCCCGATCGCGACGAGGCCGAGCACGCTCATGCCGGTCAGGATGTCGCGGATGTTGCCGGCGCTGAGGAAGTTACGTCCCACCGTACCGACCAGGATCGCGCCGATGACGAGCACCAGGAGCAGGATGCCGAGCACGATGACCGTGGAATCGATCTTCAGACGCTTCATCGCGCACCCCCGTCCGTCGCGGTGCCGGGATCGAGGGTGCCCGGATGGGCGGCGCCGGTCGCGGCCCCGAGGATCTCGTGCTCGGCGGAGCCCGCCGGCAGTTCGGCGACGAGTTCGCCGTCGTTCATGACCAGGATCCGGTCGCTCATGCCGATCACCTCCGGCAGTTCGCTCGACACCATCAGCACGGCCTTCCCTTGCGCTGCGAGCTCGCGCATCAGCTCATAGACGGCGTACTTCGCACCGACGTCGATGCCGCGGGTGGGCTCGTCGAAGAGCACGATCTGCGGCTGGGTGAGCAGCCACTTGGCCAGCACCACCTTCTGCTGGTTGCCGCCGGAGAGGAAGCGCACCTCCTGATCCAGGCCGCGCGAGCTGACCTCGAGCGAGCTCAGGATGCCGGGCACCTCGCGCCGGGACGCGGCGGTCCGACCGGCGAAGACACTGCGGACGACGAGGAGAGCGTTGTCGAGGACGGACTGCCCGAGGGCGAGGCCCTGCGCCTTGCGGTCCTCGGAGACGAGGGCGAGCCCGGCCCGGACGGCGGCGCGGGCGGTCCCGATCCGCACGGGCGCCCCATCGATGCGCATCGATCCGCGGGTGAAGGCCTGGATGCCGAACACCCCTTCCACCAGCTCCGTGCGTCCGGAGCCCTGCAACCCGGCGATGCCGACGATCTCCCCGGCGCGGAGCGTGAGGGAGACCCCGTCGACGTAGGCGTTGCCGCAGCCGTCGAGTTCGAGCCGCGCCTTCCCGACCGTCGTGCCCTCGACCGCATCCGGGAAGTACGACTGGATGGAGCGGCCGACCATGCGCCGCACGAGTTCGTCCGTGGTCAGGGCCGCGGTCTCGTCGGTCGAGACGAGCGCGCCGTCCTTGAGGATCGTGATGCGATCGCACAGGTCGAAGATCTCCTTCAACCGGTGCGAGACGTAGATCACGGCGACGCCGCGGGAGGTGAGCCGGCGGATGATCGCGTAGAGCAGCTCGACCTCGCGGTCGCTGAGGGCGGCGGTCGGCTCGTCCATCGAGATGACCCGAGCATCGAAGGAGAGCGCCTTGACGATCTCGACGATCTGCTGCTCGGCGACCGTGAGCGAACCGACGCGCGCGGTCGGCTCGATGAAAGAGACCCCGAGGTCGGTCAGCAGGTCGGCGGTGCGCGTGTTCATGGCGCGCTGGTCGACGAATCCGCGCCGGCGCGGCTCGCGTCCGAGGTAGACGTTCTGCGCCACCGTGCGCTCCGGCAGCAGGGTGAACTCCTGGAAGACCGTGACGATGCCGGCATCCATCGCCTGGCGCGGGTGCGCGTGGTGCACCTCTTCGCCGCGATAGGCAATCGTGCCGTCGTCGGCCGGCTGCACGCCGGCGATGATCTTCATCAGCGTGGACTTGCCCGCGCCGTTCTCGCCGACGAGACCGTGCACCTCGCCGGGCCGCACGTCGAAGTCGATGCCCTTGAGAACCTCGACGCCGAAGAAGGACTTGCGGATGCCGGCCACCCGCAGCACGGGTTCGGTCGTGGTCGCGATCATGCCGTCACCTCCACCCATCGTCCGCCGTCGGCCGCCGAGGCGAGCACGGCCTCCGTGAGCACGGCCGAGCGGTATCCGTCGGCGAAAGTCGGGAGCCCATCGGGTTCCGCACCGGCGATCGCCGCATAGACGTCGGCGATGAAGCTGTTGAAGGCGTCCTGGTAGCCCATCGGGTGTCCCGCCGGAACCCGCTGCAGCCGCGCGGAATCCGGGTCGGCGGTGGCGGGGTCGCGCAGCAGCAGCCGCGATTCCTCGCGCATGCCGATCCACAGCTCCTCCGGGCGCTCCTGCTCGAAGCGGAGGCTCTGTCGCGAGCCGTGCAGCTCGAGGGTGAGGGCGTTCTTGCGGCCGGCGGCCATCTGCGAGATGAGCAGCGTGCCGAGGGCGCCCGACTCGGTCTCGACGAGCACCGCGACGATGTCCTCCGTGTCGACCGACTGCCCCGAGCGCTCCGAGAAGACCCGACGGGTGCGGGCGCTCAGCGCGCGGATGCGCTCGCCGATCACGAACTCGATCAGGTCGCACAGGTGGGACCCGATGTCGGCGAAGGCGCGGGATGCACCGCCGGACTCGGAGCGCACCCGCCAGTCGTCGTCGC
>NZ_JBLVOH010000209.1:19496-28721 GCF_053543675.1 Microbacterium umsixpiens | reverse complement strand
ATCCGGGCCCTGGCCTCGCGCACCATCGGGTGATAGCGGTAGATGAACGGCACGGCCGCCACCAGCCCGCGGGCCTCGGCCGTCTCGGCGAGAACCCTCGCGTCCGGGGCGGTCGTCGCGAGCGGCTTCTCGCATACGACGTGCTTGCCGGCGTTCAGAGCCTGGAGCGCCAGTTCGGCGTGCGTGGCGTTCGGCGTGCAGATGTGCACGACGTCGATGTCGCCCGCCTCCAGCAGACCGGCCGCGTCACTCTCGGCTCGACCGGCGCCGAGCGCCAGCGCGGCATCGCGACTTCCTTCGCGGGAGCGGGTGGCGACGGCGCGCAGTTCGCCGCCGGCGTCGCGGGCCGCAGTGCGATGCACGCGGGCCATGAATCCTCCGCCGAGGATGCCGGCTCGGATCGTTCCGAGACCGGTGTCAGTGACATCCGTTGTCATGCGGCGATTCTGACACAGACCTGCAGACTTTTGCTAGACCTTCGTCAAAAGTTATCTGACGGAAATCGGAAGTCGATCGGCGAGACGCCGAAGTGCTGTGGTTTACTGACGCAATGGTTGACGTTCTCAGGCCCGCTCCGGCGATCGCATCGGGGATCGGAGAGATCTTCCAGATCCTCCGCGACGGCCACGCCAGGACGAAGGCGGAACTCGCCGTCCTCACCGGCCTCGCCCGGTCGACCGTCGCCCTGCGGGTCGACGCGCTCCTCGCCGCCGACCTCGTCCGCCCCGCCGGAGAAGCCGTCTCCACGGGTGGCCGACCGCCCGCACGCGTGGCCTTCAACCCGCGCGCCGGGCTCGTGCTGGCCGTCGACCTCGGCGCCACGCACGCGACGGTCGCGGTCGCCGACCTGGCCGCCGTCATCCTCGATGCCCGTACGCGCACGATCGACATCGGCGACGGACCGGAGAGCCTGCTCGACACGATCCTCGCCGACGCCGCCGAGCTGCTCGACTCGACCGCCGCCGGCCTCCCGCTCGTCGGTGTCGGCATCGGCGTCCCCGGCCCCGTCGAGCATTCCACCGGACGACCGACCAACCCGCCGATCATGCCGGGCTGGGACCGGTTCGATGTTCCGGCGTATGTGCAGAAGACCTTCGACGTGCCCGTTCTCGTCGACAACGACGTCAACATCCTCGCCCTCGGCGAGCAGGCGATGAGCTGGCCGCAGGTCGAAGACCTCGTCTTCGTCAAGGTCTCGACGGGCATCGGCGCCGGCATCATCGCGGGTGGACAACTGCAGCGCGGCGCGCAGGGATCCGCGGGAGACATGGGCCATGTCCAGGTGCCGGCCGGCGCGGGGTCGACTCGCGAGCCGGGCGATGAGCGCGACCTCGAGGCCCTCGCCAGCGGCTCCGCCCTCGCGATCGCGCTCCGCGACGAAGGGCTCGACGTGCACGGCCCCTCGGACGTGGTCGACCTGGTCCGCGCCGGGAACGCCGCCGCGATCGAGGCGACCCGTCAGGCGGGGCGTGATGTCGGCGAGGTCCTCGCGACCGTCGTCAACCTCCTGAACCCGTCGATCATCGTGCTGGGCGGCAGCATCGCCCGTGCCGGTGAGCACCTGCTCGCGGGCGTGCGCGAAGTCGTCTACCGACGCTCGATCCCGCTCGCGACGCAGCATCTGGCGATCGTGCAGTCTCAGGCGGGCGACCGCGCGGCCGTGCTGGGGGCCGCGATCATGGTCGCGCGCGAGGTGCTCTCCCCCGCGAGCGTCGACCGCTACGTGGCGGCGAAGGCGCGCTGATCCGCACCCCCGCCGCCCCGAGCGGCGACCGTCAGAGCGTGCCCTCGAACGGATCGAAGTCGGCGGCGATCGCGCCCACCTGATCCAGCGTGCTCTCGACCGGGACGAAGCTCCGCGACTCGGCCGCCTCCTCGATCGACAGGAGCGTGTCGAGCACGTGGTAGCCGAACTCCCCCGTGGCGACGTGCGGCCGGCCGGCGGCGATCGAGCGCGCCATGTCGAGCAGCCCGACGCCGCGCCCGGAGAGCACACCCTCCTGCGCGATGTCGACGATCTCCTGCGTCATCGGCTCCGGCGGAACGAACTGACGTGTGAGCGGACGCGTGATGGTGATCGGACCGCCGAACGTGTTCGGGTCGGGGATCACGATCGTGCCCTCGGTGCCGGTGATCTCGACGATCCCCTGCCGCAGCAGCGGCGAGTCGGTGCTGTACAGGCTCTGCGCCTGGCCGCCCTCCTCGAAGTCCATCAGCACGCTGAGTGTGGACGGGATCTCGACCGGGAACTCTTGGCCCGCCAGCTCGCCGACCTGCACTCGACGCGTCGGCGTCCCCTGCAGTCCGAGGGCGGCGACGGCGGCGACCGGTCCGAACACGTGCACGAGGGTCGACACGTAGTACGGGCCCATGTCGAGCAGCGGCCCTGCGCCCTTGGCGTAGAGGAACGCGGGGTTCGGGTGGAAGATCTCCGGCCCCTGCCACTGGAAGGTGGTCTGCCCGAACAGCGGGCGCCCGATGTCGCCGCGCGCGATCGCCCGCTTGGCGGTCTGCACGCCCGGTCCGAGCACGGTGTCCGGGGCCACGCCGACGCGGAGGCCGGCGGCATCCGCCTTCTCCAGCAGCCGGCGCGACTCCTCGCGGCTGACGCCGATCGGCTTCTCGGTCCAGACATGCTTGCCCGCGGCGATGATCGCCTCGGAGACCTCGACATGCACGGCCGGGATCGTCAGGTTCACGACGATGTCGATCTCGGGGTCGTCGAGCACCACGTCGACGCCGCCGGCACGCGGGACGCCGTACTTCGCGGCCTGCGCCTTCGCACGCTCCTCGATGACGTCGGCGACCGCGATCACACGGACATCCGGGAAGGTGGTGAGGTTCGACAGGTACTGGTCGCTGATGTTCCCGGCACCGATGATGCCGACTCCGACGGGACCCGCCATCAGCCGGCGACCTTCTCGTCGAGGAAGACGCGGCTGCGCTCGATCGCGTCGAACAGGTCGCCTTCGTAGTGGTCGAACTCGACGATCGCGAGCTCGAGCGCCGGGGCAGCGGCGATGGCTTCGACCAGCGGAACGGATCCCTCACCCGCGGCCACCTGGTCGGCGGGCGGGTAGGCGCCGGCGAGCGCCGGGTCGAGCGTGCCGTCCTTCGCGTGCACGGCGATCACGCGGTCGCCCAGGCGCTGCAGCAGCGCGACCGGGTCGACACCGCCACGAGCCACCCAGTACAGGTCGACCTCGAGCACGACGCGCTCGTCGAGCAGCCCGGCGAGAACCTCCAGCCCGGTCACCCCGTCGAAGACGGCCTCCAGCTCGTGCGCGTGGTTGTGGTACCCGACGCGGACGCCGACGGTCGCGCCGATCTCGGCGGCCGCGTTCAGCAGGCGCGCGGTCTCCTCGATCTGCGCGACCGACTCCCAGCGCGCGGGCTCGGTGTAGGGGTCGATGACCGTTTCCATGCCCAGCACCTTGGCTGCGGCGAAGACGACGTCGGGAGTGGGGACGGGGATGGTCGTGCCGCTGCCGTCGGGGTTCACGAACGACTCCGAAGCGAGGAAGGCGTGCCCGGACGGGGCGGTGAGTCCGGCGGCGGAGAGCGCGGCGGCGAGCGGCTCGGCACGGCGGACGAAGTCGTAGGGCTCGACGGCCGTGAAGCCGCGGGCGGCGACCGCCGTGAGCGTGCCCTCCAGGTCGGCCTCCAGCTCGTCCTTGATCGTGAACAGCTGCAGGGAGGTCTGAATCGTCATCGGTCGTGCTCCTTCGGTCTTCGGTGACATGGGGGGGTCACTACCCCGTGCAGGCACGCTACCACCAAATACCTCCACGTGGAAGTTTTGATTCGCTAGACTCCCCCCATGCCCGCCGACACGCCAGAGCCTGCCGAGCAGCCCCGCCCGCGCGGCACCTACGCCAAGGGGATCGCTCGCCGACAGGAGATCCTCGATCGCGCCATCGAGGTCTTCGCCGCGCGCGGCTCCGACCGCACGAGCCTGCGGGCGATCGCGCGCGAAGTGGGCGTCACGCACGCCGCCCTCACCCACTACTTCGGGTCTCTCGAAGAGCTGCTCGTCGCCGTCTACGAGGAGAGCAACGCGCCGGGGCGGCAGCCCGATCCCCCGTCGGCGGATGCGACGCCGGTCGAGATGATGATCGAGTCGGCACGCTTCAACCGCGCGATCCCCGGCCTCGTGCAGCTGTATTCGACCCTTGTCGCGTCGGCACTCGAGGAGGGCCACCCGGCGGCGCGCACGTTCGCCACCGGTCGTTTCACACGTCTGCGCGAACGGCTCGCCGAGACCGTGCGGCGACAGCAGGAAGGCGGGCAGATCCGGAAGGACGTCGACGCGGACGCCGTCGCGGCTCTCGTCGTCGCGGCGTCGGACGGCCTTCAGACGCAGTGGCTGCTCGACGAGACGGCCCCGCAGCACGAGGCGCTCGCGCTGCTCGACCGGCTGCTGCGCCCGCCCGTCTAGGCTCGAAGCGTGACGCCCGTGCCGGACTCCCCCTACGCCCGGGCACTCGGCGAACGCATCGACGAGCTGCACCCTCGGCTGCGCGCCTACTTCTCGGCGGTCCCCGACGGCGCCGTCGGCATCGGCGAGGGCGTGTTCCACGTCGTCGGTACGCCGCGGCGGTGGCTGTGGCCCGTGCTCCGCGTCCTCGAACGTCGCGGGGTCGTCGCCGCCGTCTGGGAGCGCGACGTGCCCTTCCGCGTCGAGAACCGCACGATCGCATCGAGAGCCATCGGCGAGCGCACGTTCCGCTTCACCCGCGGCCCGTGGGTCATGCGCGATGCGGTCGCGCTCACCCGGCACGGTCGCGTGCTCGACGAACTCGGTGAACCAGGACTCATCGCGGCCTGCTTCGACGTGGATGTGCGCGACGGCGCACTTCGCCTCACCAGCCGGGCCGTCGGCGTCCGACTGGGGCGGCTCCGAATGCGCATCCCCCGTCTGATCGCGCCGGTCGTCCGCCTCACGGAGCGCTTCGACGACACCATCAACCGGCAGCAGGTGGCACTCACGATCGACGCGCCGCTCATCGGCCGCGTGTACGAATATCGGGGCGATTTCGAGTACCGCGTCCCTCCCCTCGCAGAGGTCACCCGCATCGCAGAGAAGGAGCAGTCCGCATGAACGCAGGCCGAGTCGTCATCGGCGGGTCCACGGGCTTCATGGGGAGCCACCTCGTCTCGCGACTCCGCGCCGAGGGCCGCGAGGTCGTCACGATCTCGCGCTCCGGCGCCGACATCCGCTGGGGCGATCAGGTCGAGATCGACCGCGCGGTCGAGGGCGCCTCCCTGGTCATCGGCCTCGCCGGCAAGAGCGTCAACTGCCGGTACACGCCGGAGAACCGCGCCGAGATCTTCCGATCCCGGCTCGACACCACCACCTCGCTGAGCACGGCGATCGCCCGCGCATCTGCGCCTCCCGCCCTGTGGGTGAACTCCTCGACGGCCACGATCTACCGGCACGCCGAAGACCGTCCGATGACCGAGTCGACCGGCGAGCTCGGCACCGGCTTCTCGGTCGAGGTCGCGAAGGCCTGGGAGAAGGCACTGTTCGCCGACGAGCTGCCCGCCACCCGCCGCATCGCTCTTCGCAGCGCGATCGTGCTCGGCCACGGCGGCGTGCTCGGGCCCCTGAAGAACCTCGCCAGGCTCGGGCTCGGCGGTCCGCAGTACGACGGCCGGTGGCCCGCGAGTGCGGCGCGACGCCGGGCCGGTACCGTTCACCATTTCCGCGCGCGCCGCGGGAGTCAGCAGTTCAGCTGGGTGCACATCGACGACGTCGCGCGCATCATCGACTACATCGAGCACACGCCGTCACTCGAGGGTCCCGTCAACGTCGCATCCCCGAATCCGGTCGACAACGTCGAGTTCATGGCGACGATCAGGCGGGTGCTGGGCGCTCGCATCGGCCCGCCGCTGCCCCGCTGGATGCTCGAGCTCGGCGCCATCGGCATCCGTACCGAGACCGAACTCGTCTTGAAGAGCCGGTGGGTGCTGCCGGAGAAGCTCACCGCCGCGGGCTTCGAGTTCCGCCACCCGCAGTTGGAAGAGGCGATCCGCGAGTCCTTCGACCGCGGAGGGGTCTCGGTCTAGGAGGCGGTGCCGGCGGATCCGGAGGCGGCGTCCCCGTCGCGGCGGCGCTTCTCGAGCTCCTCGCGGAGCCGCCATTCCTCGATCTCGCGGTCGAGATCGGCGATCTGCTGCTCGGTCGTGCGCGTGTCCGCCGGCGGCGAGGGGCGCACGTCGGTGCGGGTGGCGGTCGGCCGCTCGGCGCGACGCACGCGAGGGATGGAGATGCCGGCCTCGCCGTACTCGCGTCCGATGGCGAACCACAGCACGCTGCCAACGAACGGCAACAGGATCACGATGATGATCCACACCATCTTCGGCAGGTGCTTCACCAGGGCGCTGTCGCGGGTGATGATGTCGATCAGTGCGCCGATCATCAGGGCGATGACGAGGAGCGAGAACAGGAACGGCATGAGTTCAGGGTAGACGACGGCGTGCCGGACCGCGCCGACCCGAACCGCTTCTACGGCAGCAGGTGTCCGGCGGCGCGGAACAGCTCGTACCACTCGGGCCGGGTCAGCTCGAGGTCGGCGCCCATCGCGGCCTCGCGCACGCGCTGGGGTGTGGTCGTGCCGAGGACCACCTGCATGCCGGCGGGGTGACGGGTGATCCAGGCGGTCGCGATGGCGAGCGCAGTCACGCCGTACGACGCCGCGAGGCGATCGATCACCGCGTTCAGCTCGGGGTACTCGGGGTTGCCGAGGAACACGCCGTGACCGCGGCCGTCCTGGAACGGCGACCAGGCCTGGATCGTGATGCCGTTGATGCGGCAGTACTCCACGATGCCGCCGCCGTCGCGCACGACGCTCTGCTCGTGGCCGGCGATGTTCGCCGCGACCGGCTGGGCGAGGATCGGCGCATGGGTGATCGACAGCTGCAGCTGATTGGCGACCAGCGGCTGCCGGACGGCCGTGCGGAGCAGGTCGATCTGCCGCGGTGTGTGGTTCGAGACACCGAAGGCCCGGACCTTGCCCGCGGCCTCCAGATCGTCGAACGCACGGGCGACCTCCTCAGGCTCGACGAGCATGTCGGGGCGGTGGAGCAGCAGCACGTCGAGGCGGTCGGTCCGCAGCGCGGCGAGCGACCCTTCCACCTGGGTCACGATGTGCTCGTAGGAGAAGTCGAACGTCCTCTGTGCGGGCACGATCCCGCACTTGGTCTGCAGCACGATCTCATCGCGCTCGGAGGCGCTGAGCCGCAGCGCATCGGCGAAGCGCGCCTCGCACTGGTGCATGCTCCCGCCGTAGATGTCCGCGTGGTCGAAGAAGTCGATGCCGGACTCCCGCGCTGTGGCGTAGAGCGCCCGGATGTGCGCCTCGTCTTTATCGTTGATGCGCATCATGCCGGCGATGACGGCGGGGGCGGTGGACGATCCGAACGGCACGGTCTTCATACGGACCACGCTACTGTGCGCGTCCGACGTCAGTCGTCGGCCGTGGATGCCGGGAGGAGTCTCGTGATCGGGATGTCGAGCGCCGCAGCGATGCCGGCGAGGTCGACGACGGTGAAGTCGACCTGACCCTCCAGCAGCTCCGAGAGCGCGTCCGGCGTGATGCCCGAGAGCTCGGACAGTCGAGCGAACGACAGCCCGGCGTGCATTCGCGCGCCGTTCACGGTGGATGCCAACATCTGACGCAATTCTGTCCCCATACGCCTACGCTAGTACCCCGCACGGACACGCAGACCTGTCGATTGCACCATAATGGCGGCATTCTGGAGTCGGTGCGCTGCTATCGTGAGCCGGGTGAAGACACCGGCCGAGGAATTCAACAACGCCGTGGGGCGCCAGATCCGCGGCGAGATCGCCGCGTCCAGGAGCAGCATCGCGGCGATGGCGCGCACCATCGGTATCGCGCGCAGCGCCCTCGACAACTACGTCACCGGCAAGCGTGCCATCCCGGTCCCGGTCGTCTACTCGGTCTGCGACGCTCTCGGCCTCGAGCCCCACGTGCTCTTCGCTCGCGCAGAGGAACGCCTCAGAGCAGACGGGGAGACGAGCGCGCGCATCACCCCGATCCGCCCCGCCCCCGATGTCGCCGGTCCGCGAGAAGATACCCGCGAGGTCGCCTTCGAATCCCGCACGTCGCACGACTCGGATACGGACGACCTCTACGACTAGCGGCGCACACACTGCCGCCCCGGCACGGCGAGGAGGAGAGCGATGGACGACCTTCTGCACCTCGCCGAGGAACAGCGACTGCGCATCGTCGAGGGTCCCGGCCGCACGCGCGGCGGCTTCGATCCCCTGACCCGCACGATCCGACTCAGTCCCGGTATGAGCGCGCGCACCACACGCAGTGTGCTCGCCCACGAGCTCGGGCATGCGCAGTTCGGGCACACTCCGGCGCGCGTGCCCGTGATCCGTGCGCAGCAGGAGCGCCAGGCCGACGAGTGGGCGGCCTGTCGGCTGATCACCCCGCGTGCCTATGCCGAGGCAGAAGAGCTCCGCGGGCCACACCTGGCCAGTCTGGCCTTCGAGCTCGGGGTCACGATCGAGCTGGTCACCGCCTACCAGCAGCTCCTGCGTCAGGGTGCCGTCCCGGTCGCTGGTTGAATACCGTCATGGCCTTCCTCGTCGCTCCCGCCCCCGTCACCCTCACCGGCGAACTCGTCGAACTCCGTCCGCTCGAGCGCTCGCACGTCGACGGTCTCATCGAGGCCGTGCAGGAGGGCGACCTGTGGAAGACGGCCTGGTACACCTCGGTTCCGGCCCCCGACGGCGTGGGCGCAGAAGTCGACCGACGCCTCTCGCTCATCGAGAAGGGCGAGATGGTGCCGTTCACCGCTTTCGGTGCCGACGGACGCATCCTCGGACTCACCTCGTACTACGACATCGTCGCTGACGTCCCGCGTCTGCACATCGGCTACACCTGGAACCGTCCGTCCGCCCACGGCACGGGCACGAACGCCGAGTCCAAGCTCCTCCTGCTCCGGCACGCCTTCGAGACGCTCGGGGTGTTCCGCGTCGGCCTGACCACGCAGTGGGTCAACTTCCAGTCCCGCACAGCCATCGAGCGGCTCGGAGCCAAGCAGGACGGCGTGATGCGGGCCATGAGCCGCTACCGCAACGGCGCGCTGCGCGACAGCGTGGAGTTCTCGATCATCGAGCCGGAGTGGCCCGCGGTGCAGGCCAACCTCGAGGCGAGGCTCGCCAAACGACGTTGAGCGGACCGCGTCGAG
>NZ_JBLVOH010000209.1:16630-19476 GCF_053543675.1 Microbacterium umsixpiens | reverse complement strand
ATTGCCGCCCGCGATACGTCACTCGGTGGCGTTGCCCGACCAGTTGTTCGACCGGCGGGTGGCCGACCCTCCCTGGCGGAGCATGAACGCCATCGCCAGCGTGACGAGGAGGAGGCCGCCGCAGAACGCGAGCGCCTGGAAGTCGGGCAGCCCGAACGAGATGCCCATCGTCCAGATGCCTCCGATGAAGAGGATCATGAAGAAGAGGAAGCTGAGGATCACGGGATCTCCTGTCGTCGGTGCCATCTACCAGGATAGCCCCGGCGCGGAAACCCCCTGTGCACGCACTTGGTCGCCTGCTCTGCTGGAAGCATGAAGACACCATTGACCGCGGTCGCCGTCTCCTGCACGCTGAAGCCGTCGCCCGCCTCCTCCAGTTCCGATCTCCTCGCGACGCAGCTGCTCGACGCTCTCGCCGGCCACGGCGTCACGGGAAGTCTCGTCCGCGCTGTCGACCTGTCCATCAGTCCCGGAGTGCAGAAGGACATGGGCGACGGCGACGAGTGGCCGAGCGTGCGACGACGCATCCTCGATGCCGACATCCTCGTGTTCGTGACGCCGACGTGGCTCGGTCAGCACTCGAGCGTCGCCCAGCGCGTGCTCGAACGCCTCGACGCGGAGCTCAGCGAGACCGACGCACGCGGCCGCCCCACGCTCTTCGACAAGGTGGCGATCTCGGGTGTCGTCGGCAACGAAGATGGCGCCCACCACATCGCGGCGATCGTCTTCCAGGCTCTCGGAGATGTCGGCTTCACCATCCCCGCCCAGGGTTCGGTCTACTGGAACGGCGAGGCGATGCACACCACCGACTACCAGGACCTCGAGGAGACCCCGGAGAAAGTCGCTTCATCGATCGGGACGGCCGCGCGGAACGCCGCGCACCTGGCCCGGCTGCTCAAGGCGCAGGAGTACCCGGCGAGCTGACATCGGGCTGCGTCGTGAGGAAAGTGATGACCTCATCCCGACGCGATTTCTCGAGCGTCAGACCCGCGAGCTCGAGGCGCCGATACACCCGTCTCGGCAATGGCGGGAGCTCGGCGGAGAACCCTCGAGGCGGCTTCGCGATCCCGGTGACCACCGAGAGGTCGACACCGGACCCGCCGCGCACTTCGAAGCGTGCGTAGTCGCTGCGGGTCCGCCAACGGAGGAGCTCGAGGTCCCGGAACGGGATCGAGTAACGGGCCTCCCCCACGCGGATCCGGAGTTCGTCGTTGCCGAAGGCGACCGCGCACTGCTGCGTGCGGCGACGCAGGATCGCGGTGAAGGCCAGGTATACGGGGAGTCCGACCACGATCCCGAGGAGGAGGATGGCGAGGCGCGGGCCCATCCGCATCGCGAAGTCGTCGAGCGCGATCAGCGCCACGACACCGAGGAGCCCGAAGACCACGACGATCGCCACGATCGCCTGCGTGAGGCTGCGCATCCGGAGCTCGATGCCGGGGAACCGCACGACCGAACCGTCGCCGCTCTCCTCGCGTTCCCACTCCGGGGCCACGGGCAGCGGGCGCTTCTTCGCATCCCGGCGCCCGACCAGATCGGTGACGCGACTGAGCAGCCCGAGCCAGATCCATCCGACCGCGGGGATCGCCGCCATCTGCAGCACCACGGCGACACCGCGAACGGCAGCGGGGAACGGGTCGAGCAGGTCTCCCCCGAACTCGATCACAGAGGCGACGAGCACGCCCAGGACCACGGCCACGATCACGTGGAGGATCGCGCCGTTGCGCGCGGGCACCATGTCGAACGTCGCGTTCACGAATGCGAAGCCGAAGCACCAGCCGCCGACCAGCATGAGCAGGAAGGGGAAGAAGCTCAAGTCATCGCCCGCGACCGTGAAGACGATGGCGGCGAGCAGCAGCACCGCGCCCCAGAGGAGCGGGTTGCGCACCAGTTTCCGGGTCACGCTCGTACGCACGCGCGTGTCGTCGGCGGTGGTGTTCTCCGTCATCGGGATCCGCCCGCCTGCCCGCGTGCCGCGCGGACGATCTCCTCGAGCCGGCGGAGATAGGCGTCGAAGGACTCCCGCCCCGCCTCGGTCAGGGCGATGCGACGCGCGCGCTGATCGGTGGGGCTGTTCGTCACGACGACGACTCCCGCATCCGTCAGAGCCGACACGTGCTTCGACAGTGCCGACTTGCTCACCCCGACCAGGCGGAGCAGCGTCGAGAACTCGATGTAGTCCGCGGGAGCCAGGGCGGAGAGCACACTCAAACGCACCGGCTCGTGCAGCAGCGGATCGAGGCGCGGTGCCACCGCATCCTCTCCCTGCGCCTCACTCATCTCGCTTCCCGGATGCCGCCGGGGTGGGTGCACTCGCGAGGCGCTGCAGACCCGGTCGGCAGACGAGGAGGATCACGACGACGGCAGCCAGCGCTCCGATGGTGTTGGGGAGGATCCATCCCACCGCGCGCACGGGGAACTGCACGGCGGCGAATGCGGCGAGCGCCAGCAGGGCACCGCCCCAGACCAGCCAGGCGCCGGCGCGGTCGGACCAGGTCAGCCGCAGCCGGATCGACAGCATCGAGAAGAGCCCGACGATCCCCAGCACAACGAGTGCCGAGAGGTAGATCATGTCCATGTCGATCATCAACCCGATCGCCAGCGCTCCCGCCGACGCCACGAGGGAGGCGACCCACGCCCCGTTCCGCACCGACACGCTCTTCGTCTGCTTCACGGCCGCGAGGCGGGCCGCCGCTTCGTCGCTGTCCATGTTTCCCCCTCAAATTTCGTTTCCCGAGAAGAAACTAACACGTAGTTTCCTCGCGGGCAACCACTGCGGAGCGGAAACGACTAAGCCCCGGTCCGAAGGTCGCTGTGACCGCCGAACCGGGGCTTGATGTTCTCGG
>NZ_JBLVOH010000209.1:2202-16610 GCF_053543675.1 Microbacterium umsixpiens | reverse complement strand
CGCCGACCAGAGTCTTCTCAGAAGTCCCAGTTCTTCCCGGCGGAGGCCAGGAGGCGCGGAATCATACGGTTTCTGCCGATCCATCTGCCTGCTCGTGCCTTGTGCGTGCCACTCGCGGCCCCCTGCCGCTCTGGCCGCTATTGCGGACCACAGCACTTCTTTTGAGAGTTTACTCGACGCGGAACTACCTGAACATCTCGACTCAGTTCTCCGGCTCAACGGCTCGATGTCAACCGTGGCGCCCCGGTGCTCCTGGGCAAGCTGGCGCGCAAGCGCGAAGCGGCGTATGTGAGCCCTACACACGCCGCTTCGATGCTCGCCGGTCGAGTGAAACTACGCCTGGATGAAGGCGAGGATGTCGGGGTTGATGACGTCGGCGTGCGTGGTGAGCATGCCGTGCGGGTAGCCCTCGTAGATCTTGAGCGTCGCGTCGCTGAGGATCTCTGCCTGCTTGACGGACGCATCCTTGTAGGGCACGACCTGGTCGTCGTCGCCCTGCAGCACGAGTACCGGCACCGTGATGGCCTTGAGGTCGTCAGTCTGGTCGGTCTCTGAGAATGCCTTGATGCCCTCGTAGTGTGCGAGCGCGCTACCGGTCATGCCCTGACGCCACCAGTTGGCGACCACGGGCTCAGAGAGCTCCACGCCTTCGCGGTTGAATCCGTAGAACGGCCCGGATGCGACCGCCTGGAAGAACTCGGCACGGTTCGCGGCCAGCGCTTCACGGAAGCCGTCGAAGACCGAGATCGGGGTGCCCTCGGGGTTTGCATCGGTCTGCACCATGAGCGGAGGAACGGACGATACGAGCACGGCTTTCGCGACGCGGCCCTGCGGCTCCCCGTACTTCGCGACGTAGCGGGCGACCTGCCCACCACCGGTGGAGTGCCCGATGTGGATGGCGTTCCGGAGATCGAGGTGCTCGACGACCGCGTTCACGTCGCTGGCGTAGTGGTCCATGTCGTGCCCGACGCTGGTCTGCGAGGAACGGCCATGGCCACGACGGTCGCTGGCGATGACGCGGAAGCCCTTCCCGAGGAAGTAGAGCATCTGCGCGTCCCAGTCGTCCGACGACAGCGGCCAGCCGTGGTGGAACATGATGGGCTGGGCGTCGCGGGGACCCCAGTCCTTGAAGTAGATCTCTGCGCCATCTTCGGTGGTGATGAATCCCATGATGAGTCCTTTGCGTTGTTGTCGAGCGACTGCCACGACGGGGAGGGTAGATCGCGCCACCCGGTGGGGCGGCGACTGCATTCAACGTAACTTTCAGGTTCCCGGAACGGCTCCGACAATTGCCTACACTCGTTCCTACGTCCTTCCAGCCCGACGTGCAGGGCTGCGAGAAGGGGATCCCCTCTCAAGGAACGGGGGATGTGCGTCGGTCGACGTCCAATTACCGTGGACTCGGCGCCCCGCCGGCGTTGAATCTCTCACCCGAAGGACTCCTCTGATGGTCAGTATCCAGATCAAGCGCGCGTACGAGCCGGCAGACGCAGAGGACGGATATCGGATGCTGGTCGACCGTCTGTGGCCACGCGGCGTCTCCAAGGAACGCGCAGCCCTTGACGAGTGGTTCAAAGAGATTGCCCCGTCGCCGGCGCTACGCACGTGGTGGAATCATGATGCAGCCCGTATGCCCGAGTTCTCTGCGCGATATGACGCTGAGCTCGAGGCCGACACCACGGCAGTGGAGCATCTGGTCGACGTCGTCCTCACGCACGATGTGGTGACGTTGGTCTACGCCGCTCACGATCCGATGGTGAATCACGCGGTTGTGCTGAAGAGGTTTATCGACATGCGACTGGCCGATCCGGCATCACAGCGGTAGGCCTTCGCCGAGTCTGACGCCGTACCAGGCAATCGCCCTCGCGACCGGCAGGCGCTCTTCCTCATAGCTCGCACTAGCGTTGTCGACGCTCGACGAACGCAGCGCGCGTGTCAGTGCGAGCGCGTCTCCTGCGGCCTTCGCCGCCCCCATTGCAGTGTGCGGCCGGACCACCGCACCGGCATCGCCGAGAAGCAGGGCACGGTCCCTGACGAGACGAGGCGCGACGTAGTCCAGCACGCCTTGCAGGAAGGGCCGCTGCTCGATGCCCACCACAGCAGCGAACTGAGGTGGCAGACGATGTTGGGCAGCTTTCATCAGGTGGGCGACGACGGCCGGGGGCGTCTGGCCGGGTGCTAGCGATGTTGCCTCGGTTGCACGCCCCACGGACGTCATCAACTCTGACAGCTCGAGCGCGCTTAGTGAGCGGTACCAGACCCAGTTGTAACGTCGGGTCCCGGGTCGGGTTTGCCCTTCCGGACCGGGGACGAGATATCCGAGGGCATGCTCTCCAGGTCCGGTGTAGAACGTCATTCGCCGGAAGAGCGTGTCGGCGGCTCCGGCCGGGACGAGATCTTCGGGGATCAGCCCCCGCCAGATGGCGTACCCGACGTACGCCGGTTCGGGCGCATCTGGGGTAACGAAGCGCCGGGTGTGTGAGTGGGCTCCGTCCGCGCCGATGAGCAGGTCCGCGTCCCGTTGTTCGCGGCCTGCGAGGAATCTGATTCCGGCTTCGGCCGCGTGTACATCGGAGACGGGACAATCCAACACGTATCGAGATTCGGGAACGACATCGCGCAGCCCGTCGTACAGACGATCCCAGGAGAGCTGAGTCTGCTCAGCCTGCTCTCGATGGCGGATGGCGCCTCGAAGATCGAGACTGATCCGCTCCACGGAGGTGACACCCGGTACCACGCCTGGAGCAACCCCCGCAGCTTCTAGGGCCGTGAAGACCTCATCTTGTGCGACGAGGCCGGCCCCCCTGGCACGAAGTCCGTGGACGGACTTCTCGTATACCGTGACGTCGTGACCGGCCCGATGCAGCATAGCGGCGGCGAACAGGCCCCCGATGGATCCGCCAGCGATGGCGATGCGGTGGGCGGCGGTTGCTGGTCTGGTCATGCAGTCACGGTATCGACGGCAGCTCGGGCTCCCCTGCGACATGTGTCGGGAGCGAGTAGGACTACAGATTAGACGCGGGCCCACGCCGCAGGACGAGGTGCGGGCCAGGCGGGGGCGATGCCTTGTTTCGGTGCGGTGATGGAGCTCGAGGGGTATGTCGCTGCGAGACGATGCTCGGCTGAGGGCGATGTGGTGCACAGCGCGACTGCGCGTTGCAGAGCGGCCGTGCCGGTGTGGTCATGCCGCTTGCGTGCAAGCTCGACGTGTTCTATCCAGCTCGACAGGGTGTACATCTCCAGAAGTTCGCCGCTTTCGTCAGGCGCTTCGTACAGCGCCCAGGAGCGCGCGCCGAGCCTGAATCGGAGTGTGCTCACCAGCTGCATCAGGGCACGGAATTCGTGCTGGTGAGCATTGGGAACCGAGTAGCGGACGCAGACCAGAGTCTCGCGCTCCCCGTCGCCAGCGTCGTGAGGCCACTCTCGCCCCATCCGGCGACGCGAGCGAACGGAGGTGCCGCCGCGGGTGAATGGAACGAACACTTGCATGATGGCGAGGCATGAGATGACGATGCCCGAGGCGACGAGAACAGCGTCCGTGCCGATGAGCGTGGCGGCGCCTCCGCTCACGGCAGCACCGATGGCTGTGCCGCCATAGAGCACGAGTTGGTAGATCGACAGCCCGCGAGTGCGTACGTCTGCCGGCAGGGAGGCTTGCACGACGGCGTTGATGGTGGCGATAACGCCGATCCACCCCGCTCCCGCAGCGACGAGGGCAATGAGTGTGGCCCACATCTGCCCGGTGAAAGTCAGAACGCACAGCGACAATCCGAAGAGGCCCATCGACGCGAGCAGAACTGCGTTGGTCCCCCAGTACGACCGGCCTTGCGAGACGAGGCCCGCCCCGAGCACGGCGCCGGCACCGAGCACTCCGAGAAGCATCCCGTAGCCGTCGGCGCCAAGCCCGAGCGTGCGTTGCGCAAAGACGGGCAGGAGCGCCCAGAGTGCGTTCGCTGGAATCAGGAAGATCAGAAGACGTATGAAGAGCGTTCGCACCGTGGACGAGCGAAGAACGAAGCTGACGCCTTCGCGTGTGGCATCGAGGAACGGCTCGGGGTGAGTCTTCGGTGCCCGGTAGTTCCGCCACAGGAGCAGAGCAGCCAGATACACGATGAAGGAGAGCGCGTTCGCCACGAAGACTGCCGTGATCCCGAGCTGGGCGATGACGATGCCGGCCGCCGCCGGCCCCACCGCCCGCGCGACGTTCACGCTGATGGACGACAGCGACGCGGCGTCCGACACCTGCGCACGAGGGACGACGTCTGAGATCACTGACTGCGCCGCTGGCATCTGGACCGCTGCCGCCGCTCCCAGGAGGAAGGTCAGCGTCAGAAGGGTACTCGCCGGCAGATCGCCTGCGGCGGACAAGGTCACCAGCGCGAGAGAGGCCAACAGCTGCACGGTTTGCGTGACAACCATGACTGAACGCCTATTCAAGAACTCTCCGATGACCCCAGCAGGCAACGCGAGGAGGAGGACCGGTGCCGCCGATGCCGTCTGCACGAGAGACACGAGGCCCGGCGAACTCCCATCGGCCACGAGTTGCCACTGCGCGCCGATGGTCTGCATCCAGGTGCCGATGTTGCTGACGAGGCCAGCTGTCCACAATAGCCTGAAGGCAGGCACTCCGAGTGGCGCGAGCGGGCGTCCCCGTCGACGGCTCGCTTCGCGGCGTGATGCGGCGCGCGTCAGATGCGGAGCGGTGGTCATGGTGGCTTCTCAGAATCTGCGACTTAGGTGACCGCGTCTGCGGCGTCGAGAATGAGCCGCGCCACGTCCGCGGGATGGGTATGCATGATGAGGTGCGGCCCGGGAAGCTCCCGCACCTCGCGCGCTCCCGCACGCTCGAGCCCGAAACGCACGAGGTCAGGGTTCACGATGTGGTCGAGGGTGGCGACAATGCCCCAAGTGGGGCGAGAGCGCCAGGCGGCGTGCGTGGCCGGTTCGTTGAGTACCGCAGCATCCAGCGGGCGCTGGGTGACGGCGAGAACGGCGGCCTCGTCGGCGGGAACGCCGAGGGCGGCCAGGAACGGGAACTCGTCGATGGCGATAGATACCTCGCGTCGGGTCGCACCTTCGCCCGTGGCGTAGGGGCGGTAGTCGAAGAAGTTCGCTGCGTTCGTTGCGGGGAAACGCTGGCGAACCTCGTTTGAGCTTTCGTTCTCGTCGAGCACGAAGCCGGCGACGAACACGAGCCCGCGAACGTTGTCTGCGGTGCCCGCGACGGAGGCGACGGTCGCGCCGTATGAGTGGCCGACGAGGAGAACGGGACCGTCGATGCTTTCGACGAACGACCGCACATACGCCGCGTCCGCCGCGAGGCTGCGGTTCGAGACGGCGGGAACACGTACCTCGATCCCTGCTCCCATCACCCGCATCGCCACCGGCGACCAGCTCGCCCCATCAGAGAACGCACCGTGCACCATCACGACGGTCGGCTTCTCACGCATATTCACTCCCTTAGTCCCCGAGATCTCCTGTCGAGTCCAACGCTAGGAGCGTGGGCCGCGCCCCCGCTCCTACGCGTTGTCGTTACTTGACTGGACGGGTGTCGGAAACTGCGTTCGCGTCGAGGAACACTCGGACGACGTCGTTGAACGCCTCCGGATTCTCGAGGAACGGGAAGTGAGAGCTGGCCACTTCTTTCGGGAAGATGTGTACGAGCGCTCCGGGGATCCGCGACGCGACGTAGCGCTGGGATTCTGGGGAGACGTGACTGCCGTCACAACCCAGCACGAGGGTGGGCGCGGTGATGGTGGGAAGCAGTTCTCGCCAGTCCTGTGCGCCGTGGTCGAACAGCAGTGGAGAGGCAACGCGAGGCGGCGTCTGAGCGACCTCTGACGCGACGAACGTCCACAGGTCCTCGTCCACGGGCCCGGTGAACATGCTCCGTACGAACGCGCGTGCCGTTGCTTCCCCTTCGGCTTCGTCGGCGATGGCGTTGGCTAGAGCGCCCAGACCTTCTGCGGGCAGGATGCAACCAGCGGACTGCTGCTCTTGCGCGCTCATCCACGGTTGCGCGACGACCGCGGCCGGCTGGTCCACCAGCACGAGGCTTCGAACACTGTTATCTCCGAAGAGCTCAAGGTAGGACCAGATGACGGAGACTCCCATCGACCAGCCGAGGAGGTCGACGGTTTGAATGCCGAGGTCGTCCAGGATGTCTCGGAGATCGGCGGCAAGACGGGCGATGCGGTGACCTCGCACGGGCTTCTCGGACCTTCCGTGCCCACGCATGTCGTAGGTGATTACGCGGCGGTCCCCGAGGCCCTCACGCTGGTGTCGGAACATCTCCTGCGATTGCGACCACCCATGCAGCATCAGGATCGGGATGCCGTTTCCGCCCGTGTCGTGCAGTTCCAGGGTCACACCGTCGCTGGTCTGGACTTGCCGGTTTCGTGCGTTCATTGGATGTGACCTGCGTTCTCCCAGTACGAGGCGAGTTTCAAGCCGAGGTGCAGGGCGCTGCGCTTCATCCCGTCGTCCATCGCGTCTTTCACCACTTGGGGCATGTTTTCCAATCGGTAATAGAGCGTCGTGCGGTGGATGTGCAGCTCCTCGCACACGACTTTGATCTGGTGGGCGTGGTCGAGGAGGGTCTCGATGGTCTGGCGACGCAGGGGATCCGCGTCGTGGATCAGGGTGTACGCGGCTGGTGAGTACCACTGCAGCCGGTTCGGGTCTGAGACGACATCCGCGATGAGCAACCAGGGGCCGACGTCTTCAGCGCGCAGGCTCTTGCCGAGTTCCGGAAGGAGTTCAGCGACTGCAGCTGTTGCGACTGCTCGGTCAGCGACTGGTCGCACATCGATGTCCGTCTCCGAGAGGTGGGCTGAACCGATTGCCCGCAAGAGCACCCCGGCGCGCGCCGCCTCCGCTGCGATGAGGTCATCCGTTCGCGCATTCTCTTGTGAGCGCTCCAGGAACAGCAGGGCAGCTCCGATTTCTCCCATGAACATGAGAGTGGCTTTCGCCACGCTCTCCAGGGCCCGCCCGAGTGAGGCGCGCTGGACGACCGATGTGTCATGCCCGACGGACACGGCCCGGACGATTGTGGCCGGGTTACGAGATACGCCGTGAGAGCGGACGGCAGTGCTGAGCGCGTCTCGTCTGGCAACAGGATCTGCGGCGAGAAGATTACGGATCACCATCTCGCGCGTAGATCGTCCCGGTGTCTCGTGCTGCTCGGCCGCGAGATAGTCACGAGCGATGTCCACCGCCGCGTCGACTGCTCGGAACTGCGAGGACGTCAGCGGCGGAAGCCCACCTGTGATCAACCACATGAACCCAAGCAGCGTTTCGTTAGCTCGAATCGGAACGGCCAGACGTTCGTGCGCGCCGAACTGCTCGAGGTTCACCGTCTGCGGCCGCCGGGCGGAGGACAGATGGATGCTCTCCAGATACGCGCGCTCGCGCGGCGGCGTCGCGCGTCCGAGGAGCCCACGTGCACGCAACTCGTCGATCTCTTCACCCTGCGCACTGGAAACCATGGGGCGGTACTGCGCATCATTGATGACCACCGAACGGCCAAGGTCTTCCGCAAGGTCGTCCACGAGTGTCTGCAGGCTCATACGCCTCCGATCCCCACTACGTCGCCACAAGCGCTCAGACGATGCATCATGATTCCTCTCTCCGGCCACACTCGCGCCCTCGGTCTCAACATAGGAACGTTCGACCGGCGGCAATGCGGCCCAATTTTGTACCACCCAGGATGCGGAGGCAGATCCAACGGTACGAACGGTTGAGAGCGTTCACATCCCCTCTCCGATATCTCCACATCACCTCGAAGCGACTGCGCAACGTTCGCTCAGGAATAATGGGGGGATGCACGACCGACACTCCGGCTTCGCCGTTGCGTCAGACCGCGCCTTCCTTGCCGGTTCCACGACGGCGGCCAGCACGCCGCTCCGCGGACGCGACGACATCACCTCGTCCCTCATCGCGTCCATTGAGCGCTCTCTCACCGGCGCCCCCACGCCCACGCTCATCCGCGGTCGCGCGGGCATGGGAAAGACCCGCCTACTGGCTGAAGTGCTCGCGTCCGCGGAACGACGAGGCTGGTCCACCCTCACTGTCACTCCCGATGTTGACTCGGGCGCGGTTCCACACGGCGCGTTGACTGAAGCGATGCTCCGCGGCACTCCACCCATGGCGACCGAAGACGACGTTCGTCAGGTTCTGACTACCGGGGAGCCGCAGTACTGGATCACCCGACTCCTGACCGACAAGCTGGAAGCCGCAGCCGCGACGACGGGCGCTGCTGTCGTCGTCATCGACGATCTGCAATGGTTGGATGCTGCATCTGTAGGGATCCTTCTGCGGTCAGCGGCCGCCCTTGGGGATCAGCCGATCGCCTGGGTGCTGGCCAGCCGCTCAGGTCAGTACAAATCAGCGCACGCGCGAGCCGCGGAGTACGTCGAACGAACCGGGTCGGTCATCGACCTCGAACCCGTGACCGCTCATGCTGCGCTCGAGATCGCCACGGACCTCGCCGGCGCGACCCTCGGGCCAAAGGTCGAGGCCGCCCTTGAGCGCACCTCGCACATCCCTCTTCTCGTCGTCGAACTGCTCCGGGGTCTGCAAGAAGAGGAACTTCTCAAGGCTGATGACGGAGTCGTCGACGCCATAGGCGCCGCTGTGCCCGCCCGGTTCGGCGCGGCATCGCGGCAGCGAGTCGCCCATCTGTCTGAGGACGCTCTAACATTCGCTCAGGTTGCCAGCCTGTTCGGTCGACGGTTTCAGCTATCTGACGTCTTACGCGCGACCGGAGCCACGGCGGTCGCCTCGATGTCCGTGGTACGGGAGCTACTAGGGGCTGACTTCCTCGTCGAGGATGGGTCGACGCTCGCGTTTGTGCACGACACCGTCCGAGAAGCGGTCGAAGCGACGATCCCCACGTCTGTCCGCAGAGCGATGCTGCGCGAAGTCGCACAGCTTCGTCTCGCGTCCGGCGAACCGGCGTCCGCCGTCGCCGCAGCACTTGTCGAGGCTGCTGAACCTGGCGACCAGCAGTCGTTCGCTCTGATCCGCGACGCGGCGCAGCAGTTGGCCGCTTCCGATACCTCCCAGGCCGCGGATCTCGCGGCAGCGGCTCTGCGCCTGTCGAACAACATCCCCGCTTTGGCGGAAGACAGCACCGACCTTCTGCCGTACCTTTGGGCGGACGGGCGGCATGACGCGGCCGATGACGCGACCCGGGCACTCGCACCGTACCTGTCACCGGAGTCCCGAGCTCGTGTCCTTCTCGGCGCTGCCCGCCGCCAGACCGAGGCTTCTTTCGACCAGGCCATCGCGACGTGCGATGAAGCGCTCGCGCTGGCGGGCATCGAACGTTCGACGCGCGCCGATCTGCTCGCCGTGAGAGCGCTGAACTGCGCAAACAAGGCGGATTTCGTCGAGCTGACACGCACCCTGGCGCTCGCGCGGGAGGTCGCTGACCCTAATGTCGACCACGAGGCGTTGGCGACGGTCGACGCGACCGAGTCCGTGTACGCGTTCAACAGCAACCGCTTCGACGACGCGGTGGCACTCATGCAGGCAGCGTCGGAGCGTGCGACTCTGGCTGGCCTGGACGTGGCGCGGTGGGTGCCGGAAGGGCTGTGGGACGCGTTCCTCCACAACTCCATGGGCGACGCCGAATATGCGCTTCAGCTCGTCGATGAGGGGCTCCGCTCCGCGCTCGCGTCGAAGGCGGCCGTCGCCGAAGCCTATTGGATGATGGTTCGCGCCCGCGTCCTGCATGACCTCGGCCGGTTGGAGGAGGCGAGGCTGCAGGCGGAGGCGGTACTCGCTCTTGCCGATGAACTCGGACTCGGCGACTTCGCCAACGCGACCGCTGGCATCGTGTTGTTCCGAATCGCCCTCCGAATCGGCGACACGACTCTCCGCCAACAGTCCGAGCCCATCGTCGAAGCTCTCGCGTCCGGTGGAGGTGTGGTGCGGGCAGGACAGTGGATGCTGGTCCTTCGAGCCCTGAACGACGGGAGCGTGGATGACGCGGTGGCGCATAGCGCGCTGGCGCGGGAGTCGCTCCACGATCCGATTCCCGCGATGACGACCCCCTCGGACTTCGCAGACGATCTGCTCCTGATGGAGGTCGCGATCCGTTCCGATGACGAGGAACTCGCACGAGAGGTCATCTCGCGAGCTCGTATTCGGTACGACCACAATCCAACCAGTGCATACTGCCGAGCTATTCTGCAGGCAGCTGAAGGCTGCCATATCCGCGACGCACGCATGCTGTCGGGGGCAGCCGACACGTTTCGGCAGCTGGACCGACCGCTCATCCTCGGCCTTGTCCTCGAATTCTTCGGTGCCGCGGAGTCAGATACCGGTCGAGCTGTGCTGGCGCTGGACGAGGCTCTCACGATCTACGAGGCCGCCGGTGCGCACCGCGACGTCAACCGTGTGCTGCAATCTCTTCGGCGACGCGGGGTACGGCGTCGTGCAAACGCTCAGGGGAACCCGCAGATGCTCTCACCGCGTGAGCAGCAAGTTCTTGAGCGCGTCGCCAGCGGCGCGACGACTCAGCAGATAGCGGATGCGCTGTTCATGTCGCCCCACACTGTCGTATCCCACATACGCCACATCTACGCGAAGTCGGGAGTGAACTCCCGCAAAGCGCTACGCGAATGGCATCAGAGGCGCACGACCCGAATGGCATCAGAGGCGCACGACGCGAAACCAGTCACCGCTCATGCGTGAATCTGGTTCCATGCACTGATCTGCGCGCCTTCCAGACGGAAGCTCGCGAACCCCATGACCTCGACCGTCGACGTGCCGGGTAGACGCAGATGCAGACGCTGCTCGGTCAGCACCATGTCACCGCAGACGGCCACCGACGTCAGGTCAGTCGTCCAGTGGTCGAAGCTGTCGTGGACATCCGCAATCATGCGAGTGACAGCTGAGCGACCGAACACGCTCTTGCTCGCGGACGGTCGGTAGAGCACGTCCTCGGTGAGGAACGGGTACAGCTCGGCGTGTGCTCGGTCATTCAGCAGTGCGACGAAGTCGCGAACGATGAGTTCTCGCTCGAGTTGTTGGATCCCGGTATGTGCCTCGCGGCCGATGGCGTCCATGGTGTCTCCGTTCAGGTCGTGTGGCACTCACGGTAGGACGGGTGGAGACCGCGATCTTCCGACGTCCGTTCAGTCCCCTATGGACAGTTCGTGCAGGGTTCACACCGCTCTCGGACGCGGGCACCGACCGTCGCACGCACTCTCGTCACGTGTCGGAAGAGGACAGCCCCGCCCGCCGTCAGGATGGAGCGGATGACCACCGGGAGAGAGAGCAGGCTGGCGATGAACAGTGCTGAGGCGGGGCCGACACAGGCACCCGGTGCCCCACTCACTGCGAACGCGGTCTTCCTGGTCGTGACCATAGCGCCGGACGGCATCGACACCGTCCGTGATGTCCTCGCCGATCTCTCCGATTCGATGAAGGCCATCACGTTCCGATTTCCAGACGCGGCATTGACCTGTACCGTCGGTATCGGCAGCGGTGTCTGGGCGTCGCTCGTGCGGAGTGCTCCTCCCGCCCAGCTTCGCCCCTTCACGCCGGTCGTCGGTGCGGTGCATACGGCGCCCGCGACGGCCGGGGATCTGCTCTTCCACATCAGGGCCGAGCGCGCCGACGTCTGCTTCTTCTTCGAGAAGAGGCTGCTTGGCTACCTCGGCGACGCGGTGCACGTCATTGATGAGACCGTCGGGTTCCGGTCTTTCGACCGTCGCGACCTGCTCGGCTTCGTTGATGGCACGGCGAACCCGGTCGGTCCTGCGGTTGATGACGCCGTTCTGGTCGGCGACGAGGATCCCGCGCACGCCGGAGGCACCTACGTCGTCACCCAAAAGTACGTCCACGCGATGGCGTCCTGGGATGCCCTCCCCGTCGACACGCAGGAGCGGATCCTCGGCCGCACCAAGGTGGACGGCATCGAGCTGGATGACGCCCCCGTAGGTCAGCAGTCACACAAGTCTTTGGCCACCATCGAAGACGAGCAGGGCGTCGAGCACGACATCATCCGCGACAACATGCCGTTCGGCAGCCCGGGCGCGGATGAGTTCGGGACGTACTTCCTCGGCTACAGCCGCGACCTGTGGGTGATCCAACAGATGCTCGAGCGGATGTTCATCGGAGAGCCGGCGGGGATGCACGACCGACTGCTGGACTTCTCGACCGCCCTCACCGGTTCGGTATTCTTCGCGCCGTCCGCCGCGGAGCTCGACGCGCTCGGCGCTGAGTGAGCACAGCTCTGTGGCGGCAGCTGTTCGCCCTCCGGTCGGCAACACGTCAGTGGCCGGGTGCGGTGCAAGCGGCGGCCGCCATCACTGTTCCGCCCCTTCTCGGCGTGCTCGTCGATGAACCGCGCTGGGGATCGGTCGCATCCATCGGCGCCCTCATCGTGCTGCATCTCCCGGACCGGTCACGCAGAGAACGTGCTGTCGCGCTGCCGGTCATCGCTGCCGCTCTTCTGGCGGCCGCAAGTATCGGTGCTGCGCTAGGCACAGCGCTCATTCCCAGCCTCTTAGCCATGGCCGTCATTGCCATCGGTGGGTCGTTCCTCGCGCAGGCTCTCTCGGTCGGACCGCCAGGTGCGTTGTTCCTTGTCCTCATCACAGGCTCCGCCGGCCAGCTCGTCGCACCAGCATCTGCCGGCGGGGCGGGTATGAGCTATCTCGAGGTTGTCACCTCCCTCGCCGGAGGTGCGCTTGTCGGCTATCTCGTCGTGGTGGTGCCGTTGGTGGTGCCGACGGTACGAGCCAGCGACCAGAAGATCTTTGCACGACGCACCCGCTGGCACTTCGCGGTTCCCGCATCCGTTCGCGTGGTCATCGTTCGCATCGCCGCGGCCGCCATCCTCGCAGTACCGGTCAGCGCGTTCCTCGGCCTGCATCACGCGGCGTGGGTGATGCTGGCGTGCCTCGGGATCCTGCAGAAAGATGCGGACGTGCATTCCGCGATCCTCCGGGGCGTGCAAAGACTCATCGGCACAGGGCTCGCCATCCTGCTGGTCATCGTCCTCGCGGTCATTGAGCCTCAGGGGTTTGCCCGGGTCGCGTGGGCAGCCGGACTGATCTTCGTCTTCGAACTCCTGCTGCATCGAAACCTGACCTGGGCTCTCGCTGCGGTCACTCCGATCGCGGTGCTCCTCGCCTCCGCGGCAGGGCAGTCCATCGGTGCGGTCGCAGACGAACGCGTGGTGGACACTCTCGCCGGTGCGGGCATTGCGGCACTCGTTCTCCTCGCGGCCGTCGTAGTCGAACGCCGTCGAAGCGCCGTCGGCTCGACACATGTCTGATGACCTTCGAACGCTCGGCCTACGGAAGTTCGGTTCGGCGCCAGCAGAGTGAGAGGAAGCCACAGAAGGGGCCGACCATGCCAGAGATCCTGCAAGCCGGAGAACGCGCACCGCGCTTCGCTCTTCGTGTGACCGCCGACCAATCGCTGAACTCAGACGAGCTCCTCGGTAGCCCGGTAGTGCTCGCCTTCTATCCCGCCGACTGGAGTCCCGTCTGCGGCGACCAGCTCTCCGTCATCAACGAGGCGCTGCCGCTGATCCGCGCACGCGGGGCGCAGGTCGTCGCCGTGTCCGTCGACAACGTGTGGTCGCACGAAGCGTTCACCTCGGCCCATTCGCTGCACTTCCCACTGCTCAGCGACTTCGAACCCAAAGGCGCCATCGCGCGACTTTTCGGCGCGTACGACGACACCGTCGGAGAAGCCCGCAGAGCCCTCTTCGTCATCGACTCCGCCGGCGTCATCGCCTGGAGCTACCTCGCACCCGTCGCCGTCAACCCCGGCGTCGACGGTGTCCTCGACGCCCTCGACGCTCTCACTCACCACTGAAAGGAGAGGACCATGTCCTCACTTCGCGTTCCCGTCTCATCGCACGACCACACCCAAGGCCCGGAGGATGCGGCGGTGGTCCTCGTCGAGTACGGCGACTACCAGTGCCCGTACTGCGGCGCCGCCTACCCCGTGGTCAAGGATCTACTGGCGTCCTTCGGTTCCCAGGTGCGCTTCGTCTTCCGGAACTTCCCTCTGGCGGAGGTGCACGCCGAAGCTGTCGATGCGGCATTCGTCGCCGAGTTCGCGGCCGAGCACGGCAAGTTCTGGGAGGCGCACGACCTCCTCTACGAACACCAGCCGCAACTCGGCTCCGACCTCTATGCGTCGATCTGCGAGCGTTTCGGCCTACCGCTGGACGAGCTCCGAACGGCTGTGACCGAAGGGCGCTACCTCGCTCGGATTCGTGCCGACGAGGAAGGAGGGATCCGCAGCGGCGTGAACGGGACACCCACGTTCTTCCTGAACGGCCACCGCCTCGACAGCGGAACCGAGGGGCTCCCCGAAGCGCTGGCGGATGCGATCCGCCGTTCCGCCTGAACCACGAAAACAATGAAGGGGGG
>NZ_JBLVOH010000209.1:862-2160 GCF_053543675.1 Microbacterium umsixpiens | reverse complement strand
CCTTCGGTATTCAGCGAGCGATGCGGCGCATCCGCAGTGCAGCTGTCACGGTGACCGAGCCGACCAGGACGACGAACACCAGCAGAACCGTGTTCTGAGGCAACACCGTCAGCGCACCACCGATGGCGAGGACAGGAATCGCGAGTCCGCAGTACGCGACGAGGAACATCGCGGCGAGCGTCTCCCCTCGGCGACCCGGCTCGGCGACCTCGGAAGCGGTCGCCAGCGCGCACTTGAACAGCGCGCCGACACCCGCGCCGCCGACGATTCCACCGAGGAGGAACAGCGCGAGCGACGGGGCCAGTGCTCCGCCAGCGATGGCGAGGAGCCCCACACCGCACGCGAGAGCCGCGAACAGGAGTTGGGTGCGTCGCGTGACTCGGGCAAGAAGCACCTGAGCGGCGGCCGCGGAACCGAAGACAAGGAAGACTGTGATGCCGGCCATGAGGTGGCCATCCTCGTCGAAGATCCCGACCAGGATCGAGGGCGCGAGAGAGGTGAACAACCCGAAGAGCGCGAACCCGGCGAACGCCGCGAATGCTGCGGCAATGAACTGGCCTCGGGACGCAGCCGGAACGGCGACCTTCTGCGGTCGATACTTCCGCGACGTCGGGGCCACGGTCTCCGGGACGAGCGCGACGGCGATAGCAAGGAGGATGAGCACGACAGCGAACACGGTGTGCGGCAGGTGCAGGGGATCGGGCAGAGAATCGGCGAAGAGTCCGCCGATGAGCGGGCCCAGCGCAAGACCTCCGAGGTTCGCACCGCCTGCGACGGACGCCGCGACGATGGCGTTCTCTCCAGGCCGCGCTCGTGCTCTCAGCTCACCGAGGTGCGCCGTCGCGGTCGCAGTGAGGACACCGATGCTGACACCATTGACGACACGGGCGACGAGCAGGCCCGGCACGTCGGTGAACACCATGAACAGCACCGCGGACAATGCGGAGATGAGGATGGCGATGACGAGCATCCGCCGCCTGCCCATCCAGTCACTGACGTGACCGAGCAGAAACAGGCTTGCGACGACGCCGACCGCATATGCGGCGAATACGACGGTGACGACGGAGACGGGAAACCCGTCGAGCTGCTGATAGAGCGGGTACAAGGGCGTGGGGACTGTGGAGTACGCCATCACCAGGAGGAACGCGACCGCGACGATCCAGAACGGCGTTGTTCGGTGCGCGGTGTCAAAGTGTGTGGAGGCCATCGCCTGCATCTTTCTCTTGGGGGCGTGATGAAGCAATGCAGCGCCGGAGGGGTGCCCCTCCGGCGCCGCCTACCGCCTCGGGCCCGACGCC
>NZ_JBLVOH010000209.1:0-842 GCF_053543675.1 Microbacterium umsixpiens | reverse complement strand
CGCCGCGACTCTGCTTATCGCAGAGGCGTGATGCCCTGCGAGCCGCGCGGGAAGGTCGCGAGGAGGGCGGGGTCGATGTTGAGGTGCGCCGAGACGAGCTGCGGCGGCACGTGCGCCAGCCAGTTCGCGAGCGAGATCTCCTCGTACTTGTCGGTGCGGAAGACCTCGAGGAACTGCAGCACATCGTCGCCGGTGTTCTCGATGTAGTGGCCGAAGTTCTTTCGCACGACACCCACGTCACCCGGACGGAAGTCCGTGGTGTTCGCGTGCGGGCCGGTGTTGAACACGGTCATCCGAGCCGAGCCACGGAGGTAGTACTGCCACTCGTCCGCATTCGGGTGCCAGTGCAGCTCCCGCATCGACCCCGGCTCCACCGTCACAAGCGCCGCGGCGACCGTGGAGGAGTACTTGTAGTTCGTCGAGTCGGCGATCTGGATCGACCCGCCGGTGTTCTCGTAGAGAGGCTTCGAGCGGGAGAGGCGGAAGATGACCGGTTCCATGCCCCATTCCACACCCGCAGCGGCCTGGTCGACGTCGAGTGCGGGTGGCTCTTCGCCGGGAAAGATCCAGAGATTGTGCAGCGGGATGTCGGAGAACACCTCCTGGGCGACGCCGAAGTTCTTCGCGAGCACCTCGGGAGGGGTGTGGGCGAACCAGTCGGTCAGCAGCAGCGTGTTCGATTCGGACTGGTCGCCGTCATCGAACGCGAGCACGAACTCCGCCCCGTCCGGCCCGAGTCCCTGCAGGGAGTGCGGGGTGCCGGCGGGGAAGAACCACAGGTCGCCCTCCTCCACATCCTCCACCGCGGGCAGACCCGACCGGCTGAGAGTCGTCCCCCCCCC
>NZ_JBLVOH010000208.1:0-847 GCF_053543675.1 Microbacterium umsixpiens | reverse complement strand
CGTCCGCGGCGGTCACGAGCGCGAGCGCTCCGACGGCCGCGAGCTCGTCGCGGGGGATATGGGTTGCTCGGGCGTGTGTTTCGGAGGCGAGGTAGCCGACCAGGGGGAGGTTGCTCTCGATGAGCAGATTGCGCTCAGCGCGCGACGACATGGGGGATGATCCACCTCTCTGGATTCACTCCGGAAGCTCCAAGGAGACGAGTAGATGCACTTATCACACTTCTTGTGATCTGTACATGGGGAGAACTACCCATCGCCGTTCCACATAGTAACCTTAGGGGCGCGGCAGCCGATAGTGACCTTTGGCCGCGTTAACAGGCGTGGCGATCACTGGGGAAAAGGGGATCATGGGAGCCAACGAACTATCGATACAGCTGTGGCGCGAGCGTGAACTGCTCGAGATGCTGCTCTTCAAACTAGACGAACAGCAGCTGCTGCTCGCAGCCGGGCGATCCCAATGGATCCAGTTCGCCGCGCGTGAGATCGATCAGGTCCTCGATCGCCTGCGTGGCGCGGGACTCGCGCGCACGGTCGAGGTCGCCGCGGTCGCCGAGGAGTGGGGGGCTCCGGAGGGCGCGACGATCCGCGAACTGGTCGCACACGCGCCGGAGGGCGCGTGGCAAGAGGTCTTCGCTGACCACATGCGCGCGCTGACGAAGCTCGCCGCCGAGGTCGAGCAGCTGCGCGACGCGAACACGGAGCAGCTCAGCGGCGTGCTCCGTGCCACTCAGGAGACGCTCGCCGCGCTGGGGCACGAGACGGGCGAATACACGACGAACGGTGACCGCGCGCGCGACGACGCCGCGCGCATCATCGATACCGAGATATGACCGGAAGGGGATCATGT
>NZ_JBLVOH010000207.1:0-873 GCF_053543675.1 Microbacterium umsixpiens | reverse complement strand
CACGGGGAGCGCGGATCCCGAGCCGCCCTCGTCGACCGTGATCTCCACCTTCGACACCCCCGGCACGAAGCGCTCGCTCCAGGTCGTGACGTCGGCGCCGGAGAACGTCTGGGCCTCGGCATCCGCGCCGGTGACCCGCACGGCGAGCGAGCCGCGCACGGCCACCCTGGCGTCGGTGCCCTCCAGCACGGCCGCGACGAACGACGGCATGTCGGTGAACGAGCCGCCCGCCTGCGTCGTGAGCACGTCGATGACCGTGGCGAGGCTCCGCTCGCGCGGCAGCCGATCCCACAGCGCGGCGACCGTCTCACCCGTCGCGTCGGGTGGCAGCGCCACCAGAGCGCCCGGAATCACGATCAGGTACCACTGTCCCGGTCGGTAGATCGTCTGCATCAGCGAACCCCTCCTGCTGCGGCTTCTCGTGGACGCGTGTCGGCATCGACGTCGTCGGCTTGGAGCAGCGCCCCCCGGCGCGCCGCCACCGACACGGCATCGACGATGACCACGGTGATGTTGTCGCGACCGCCCGCCTGCACGGCCTCGTCGACCAGAATGTCGGCCGCCCGCTGCGGGTCGGGCTCGGCGGCCAGGATCTGCGTGATCCGCTCGTCGGAGACCTCGGTGGTCAGACCGTCGGAGCAGATGAGCATCCGATCGCCGAGCTCCGCCGGGAACAGCCAGTAGTCGGCATCGCCGGTGCTGCTGGCGCCGATCGCCCGCGTGATGATGTTGCGGCGACGATCCGTGGCCGCCTCCGCCGCGGTGAGCTCGCCCGATTCGATGAGCTCCTGCACCACCGAGTGGTCGACGCTGATCTGCTCGAGCTCGCCGTCGGCGAGGCGGTAGGTGCGCGAGTCGCCGATGTTCACGGTG
>NZ_JBLVOH010000206.1:0-874 GCF_053543675.1 Microbacterium umsixpiens | reverse complement strand
GGGCGGCCCGACTTGGTGTTCGGCCTGCATCCGCGCTCTTCCGCACGGGCGCTGGGCAGGGCATTCTGGACGGATGCCCCTGTCCGCCAACGAGCTGCACCGGCGCGGAGTCGAGGCGGCGAACGCGAGACGGTTCACGCAGGCGCGGCGCGCGCTCGACACGGCATCCGCCCGCACCGACGATCCCGACCTGCGCGCCCGCATCGACGGCACGACCGCCTACGTGCTCGCGCAGACCGGGCAGCCGGCGGCCGCCGAGCAGCTGTGCCGCGACGCCCTCCGCCGCTCCGGGCTGCGCGCCGAGACGATCGCCGTGCTCAGCGGTCAGCTCGGCGTGCTCCTCATGCACGCCGGCACGCTGGCGGCGGCCGAGGTCGAACTCAGCCGTGCCATCGACACGTTCACCGCGATCGGCGACGAGACCACCGAGCTCGCGAACTGCCTGATGAACCGCTCGGTCGTGCGCATGCAGCAGCGCGAGCTCGACACGTGCATGGAAGATCTGCGGCGCGCGGTGGCCGTGTACGAGGCGAACGACGACCAGGAGCCGCTCGCCGAGGCGCGGCACAACCTCGGCTACGCGGCGCTGCTCGGCGGAGACCTCGTCAGCGCACTCACCCTCATGACCCGCTCCCGTCCGACGCTCGCCGCGATCAGCGACCTGGCCGCCGCGATCAGCGACCTCGACCGCGCGGAGGTTCTTCGCGACGCCGGCCTGACCACAGAGGCGGAGACCCTGCTGGGTCGGGTCGCCGCGGAGTTCGGCGCGCAGCGGATGCAGCAGGCCAGGGGGGAAGCCGAGTTCCACCTCGCGCGCTCGCTGCTGCGCCACGATCCGGCTGCCGCCGAGCGCACGGCCCGCACGGCGACACGG
>NZ_JBLVOH010000205.1:0-960 GCF_053543675.1 Microbacterium umsixpiens | reverse complement strand
GCGATCAGCTGGAGCGTTCGGCGAGGGTCTCTGCGAATCGGGTCAGCGCCTCGCGCACGGTGCCACGCGGCAGCGGTGCGAGCGCGTCGACGGCATCCCGCGTCCACGCGTGCGCGAGTTCGAGGGTCTTCTGCGTCACCCGGTGATCGCGCAGCTCGTCGAGCGGGCCGTCGAGGATCGCGGGGTCGGCGCCATCGGCGATGAGGGCCACCCCGTCATCGATGCGCGCCGCGAGGTCGACGGCGGCGTCATCGGGCTCGGCCTTCAGCAGCAGGTACGGCATGGTCGGGACGCCGGCGCGGAGATCGGTACCCGGCACCTTCCCGGTCTCTTCGGGCTTGGCCGACAGGTCGATCACATCGTCGAGCAGCTGGAACGCGACGCCGATCTTCTCGCCGTACACGCGCAGCGGCTCCTCGTACTCGCTCGGCGCGTTGGAGAAGATCACACCGCCCTGCGTGGCGGCGGCGATGAGAGAGCCGGTCTTGTCGGCGAGCACCTGGATGTAGAACGCGATCGGGTCGTCGTCCTGCTGCGGCCCGAGGGTCTCGTGCATCTGACCGAGGACCAGGCGCTCGAACGTGTCGGCCTGGAGCCGGATGGCGCGCTCACCGAGCCGGGACATCAGCTGGCTGGCGCGGGAGAAGAGGATGTCGCCGGTGAGGATGGCGATGTTGTTGCCCCACACGGCATGCGCCGCCGGCACGCCACGACGGCGGTCGGCGCCGTCCATGACGTCGTCGTGATACAGCGAACCCAGGTGGGTGATCTCCAGCGCCTTGGCGACATCGATCACCTCGGAGGTGTTGCCGTCGCCGAGCTGGGCGGCGAGCAGCGTGAGCACGGGACGGATGCGCTTGCCGCCCGCCTCGTACAGATAGCGACTGGCCGCATCGGCCAGCGGGTCGGCGACCCGGACGTCTTGGGCGAGGCCGGTCTCGACGAGCTCGAGGCCGTCTT
>NZ_JBLVOH010000204.1:0-1002 GCF_053543675.1 Microbacterium umsixpiens | reverse complement strand
GCTCTCACCGCACGGACTGCATCCGGCCCCTGGTGCTCACTTCGGTGACGCCAGGGGCCGACGCCGTCACCCCTGTTGTGCTGCGGCGCGCGCACGAGCGACGCGCATCATCGCCTCGACACCGATGACGACGAGAAGTGGGACGGCCACGCCGAGGATCGCTCCGAGGGCGACGTCGTGGACGTAGTGGACGCCCTGCGCGACGCGCCCGACGGCGACGACGGAGGCGAGCGCGATCGCCGACCATGTGAGCCACGACCGTCCGAGGGTGATGGCGATCACCGCAGCAGCGCCGAATGCGAGGGTCGCGTGGTTCGAGGGCAACGACCAGTCTCCGGGTGGCGGGCACTCACCGGCGATCTGCCAGACCGCGCACGGACGCGCCTGGGCGAAGAGCAGCTTTCCGCCCTCGCTCAAGAGGTAGGCCAGGACCACGCCGACGGCGGAGGCTGCGATGTGCACGCGTCGTTCATGGTGGTTCCACCATGCACGAGCCATGACCGCTGCCGTGGCGGCGGCGAGCAGGAGGAGCCCCGCTTCGGAGATCAGCTCGACCGCGGGGACGGCCGAGCCTGCAGAGCTGAGCCATCGGGTGCCGACCACGCTGAGGCTCCCCGGCAACGGGACGATCAACAGGAGGGCGGCGAGTGCCGAGGCGATGCCCAGGGGCAGGACGGAGCGCACGGACAGACGAGTGGAGGGCATGCTCACGACGCTACGGACAGTGGGCTCGGGTGAGCATCGGTCGGAGGATGTAGCCGGGTCCGCCGTGCGGTGGAGATGCGCGGGTCGGTGCTCCTCTGCACCATCTGCGCCCGACGGCGGTTGTCCACGGCTCAGGTCTGTGGGGTACGGGGAGTCTGCCTCGCGCACCTAGCTTGGCCGGATGGCATCCCCGCAAGCACCACCTCCGCCGCGGCGGCGACTGCGTCTGAGCATCGGCGCCGGGGTGGTTCTCGCGCTCGTGGTGCTGTCTGCCGCCGTCGGCCTCGGCATCCTCCG
>NZ_JBLVOH010000203.1:0-1049 GCF_053543675.1 Microbacterium umsixpiens | reverse complement strand
CTGCCGCGGCACCTGCTGCCGCTCCCGCTCCCGCTCCCGCGCCCGCCGCACCGGCACCGGCTGCGGCTCCGGCTCCTGCCGCTGCTGCTCCGGCCGCACAGAAGCTGGCGCTGCCCACCGAGAACGACAACCTGTACGTGACGCCGCTGGTGCGCCGCCTCGCCGCGCAGCAGGGCGTGGACCTCGCCTCCGTCACCGGAACCGGTGTGGGTGGCCGCATCCGCAAGGAAGACGTCCTCAAGGCTGCCGAGACCGCCACGGCACCCGCTGCGGCAGCCGCGTCGGCCCCGGCACCGCTCGAGGTGTCTCCGCTGCGCGGCACCACGCAGCCGATGTCGCGCCTGCGCAAGGTTCTGGCCAAGCGCGCCGTCGAGTCCATGCAGCAGACCGCTCAGCTCACCACGGTGGTCGAGGTCGATGTCACGGCTCTGGCCGACTACCGCGACAGCGTGAAGGCGTCGTTCCTCGAGAAGACCGGCGACAAGCTGTCGTTCCTGCCGTTCTTCGCGCTGGCGACCGCGGAGGCGCTGCAGGCGTTCCCGATCGTGAACGCGACCGTCGACGGTGAGAACATCGTGTACCCGGCGAGCGAGAACGTGTCGATCGCGGTCGACACCGAGCGCGGTCTGCTCACGCCTGTGCTGCGCGACGCGGCCTCGAAGAACATCGCGCAGATCGCACACGAGATCGCTGATCTCGCCGCCCGCACGCGTGACAACAAGCTGAAGCCGGACGAGCTCGCCGGAGGGACGTTCACGCTGACCAACACCGGTTCGCGGGGCGCATTGTTCGACACCCCGGTCGTCTTCCTTCCGCAGTCCGCGATCCTCGGCACCGGCACGGTCGTCAAGCGTCCCGGCCTCGTGAAGGTCGGCGGTGCGGATGCCATCGCGATCCGTTCGTACGTGTACCTCGCCCTCTCGTACGACCACCGGATCATCGATGGTGCGGATGCAGCACGGTTCCTGGGTGCGGTGAAGGCCCGCCTCGAGTCGGCGCAGTTCGCCGCTCAGCTCGGCGCCTGACCGATAGAGCACCTCATGGCTGGT
>NZ_JBLVOH010000202.1:0-1056 GCF_053543675.1 Microbacterium umsixpiens | reverse complement strand
CGGCACCGGTCGCGAACGCCGCCGCGCCGCCCACCACGACCGCGGCGAGGTCCGGCGGGATCGACCCGCTCAACCAGTCGCTGCCCCCGCGCCAGACCAGGACGACGAGCATCCCCACGGCGGCAGGAGCGAGCAGCAGCCAGGCCACCGGCATTCGCCTCGTCGGTGCGCTGTCGCCCTCGGCCCACGGCATGAAGACCCAGCACCAGGCGTAGAGCAGGATGCCGGCACCACCGCACAGTGTCAGCGCGATGAACAGCGCCCGCACCAGCCCCACGCGCACGCCGAGGTGACGGGCGAGACCGGCGCTCACGCCGGCCACCAGGCAGTCGCGGTCGCGGGTCAGCGGCGGTCGCGGCGGAGCAGCCGCGCGCGGAGGTCGCGCAGGAGCGTGCGCCGAAGAGGACATGTGGCAATCCAATCATCCGCGTGCCCGCTCCGGGTCCTCCCCGGCGCAGAATCAGGGGTCGCTCAGGGGTTCCCCCCATGGCAGGGAGCAGACGGATGCCGCCAGGATCGAAGCATGACGATTCCGACTGCGCCACCGCCCCCCGCCGACCACGCCGCTCCGGCCACCGGCACACCGGGCACCGGCAGCCCTCGCGGAGCCGAGCGATTCCTCCTCTGGGTCGCCGGTCTCGGCGTCGCCCGGTCCGAGGGATGGCTGGGCGGTGTCTCGGCGGGCATCGCCGCCCGCCTGCGCATCGACCCGCTGATCGTCCGCGGCGTCCTCGTGGTCGCGGCCCTCTTCGGCCTGCCGGTCATCTTCCTGTACGCCGCAGCCTGGGCGCTGCTGCCGGATGTCGACGGACGCGTGCACGTCCGCGATCTGCTCCGCCGCGACTACCAGCCGGTGCAGTGGGGCATCCTCGCGATGGCCGTCATCGGCCTGTTCCCGACCGCTCCGCTCGCCGGCCGCCTCTTCGGCCTCGGCTACGACGGCTGGTCGGCCCTGTCTCTCATGAGCTGGATCATCGGCCTCGTCCTCGTCGCCGTCCTGCTCATCCTCATCGTGCGTGCTGCGAGCCGCACCCCGGGTGCTTCCGCGCCGGATCT
>NZ_JBLVOH010000201.1:24435-29479 GCF_053543675.1 Microbacterium umsixpiens | reverse complement strand
GGACGCCGCGGCGGAACTCCCCGGCGGAGTGGAGTCGCGGGGCCTCGCTCTCGTGCGCCGTCCGGCCGACCCCGAGCCGTCGGCGATCCGCATCGCGCTGACGAGTCCCGCGGATCTGCGAGCGGGGGGGCTGCGGGGGGCGGCGGCCGATCCGCCCCGCAGCCCGTGGCTCGCCGCGCTTCCCACACGGATCCCGCTCGCGGACCTCGTCGGTTCTGCCGCGCTGGGTCCGGATGCCATCGTGCTCGGGCGAGCCGACGAACCCGCCCGCCAAGCTCAGCCACTCGAGCTTTTGCGCTGTGGGCAGGATCGAGGAATCGTGCTGCTGGGGGCGCCGGGGTCGGGCCGCTCCACCGCCTTGCGGGCCCTGGCTGCGCAGTGGCCTGATGCTGCGTGGGTGCCGAACGACCCAGAGGCGGCGTGGGACCTCCTCACGGCGTGGGCCGTGGGGAGTGAACGGATGCCGTCGCTCGTCCTCGGCGACGACATCGACGGGGTGCTCTCGACTCTTCCCCCCGAGTACGGTCAGCAATACACGCAACGGTGGGAGCACCTTCTCCGTGCCCGTGCGGAGACGACCTTCGTGCTGGCGGTGAGCAGAGCGGCGGGACCGCTGGGACGCATGATCGACGCTCTGCCGCGACGAGCGCTGCTTCGGATGCCGAGCCGAGTGGAGCATCTCGCGGCCGGGGGAGAGGCCTCGTCATACATCCGCGACCGTTCCCCGGGGCGTGCCCACATCGGCGACCGCGAGGTGCAGCTGGCATGGGTCCCGGAAGGCGCGGGGGTTTCCCCGGCCCTCGTCACACCTCCGGCCTGGGCGCCGTCGTGCGCGATCACCGCCGTCGTCAGCGCCGGAGCTGCTTCGGTCGTAGAGATGCTGCGTGCGGCGCATCCGGGGTGCGAGGTCATCGCTGCCGGGGCGGAGCCGACACAGCGCGACCGTTCTTGTGTGGTCGTGGGAGACGCGGAGGTGTGGCAGCGCAACTGGCCGTTGTGGCAGCGCATCCGAGGGGAGGGCGAAGTGCTGATCCGTGCCGAGCAGCAGTCCGATCTCCGTCAGCTCGCGGGCGTGCGGGAACTCCCGCCGTACGCGCGCACCCACGCCGGCCGAGCCTGGTCCGTCCGTGGTGCCGGAGCGCCGCGTCGCGTCGTCCTTCCTGCACTGTCGCCGCGATGAGCAGTGAGAGTCTCGGCTGGGCTCGGCTCGGCTCGGTAATGACGGGTGCGTCAGATACCGGCGCCTGGACGGATCGCGCCGACGATCGAGCCTCCGCCCGAAACCGTGAGGGGAAGCGCCTCCGCCAGCATGGCGACCTCGGCGCTGCTCAGGCCCCCTGCGCGCTCGAGGAGCGTCGCTGCCACGATCGTCGAAGCGCGCGTCGCGCCGTCCAGCATCTTCAATGCGACGGTCGTGCCGTTCGGGGCGACCATCACCATGACGCCCTCGGCTCCGTGTTTGGTGAAGACTCCGAGCTTCTCGATCGCGATCGTGTCGGGACGGCCGGGCCCTTCGATCGTCCAGGGACTCTCCCGCACCGCTCGCACCAGCGAACCGGCGACGCGATGAAGGGCGAAGGGCGAGCGGTCGGAGGCGGTGCCGATGCGGTGGATGCCTCGCGCGAGGGCGGTGAGGGTCATCGCGTGGACAGGGGCTCCGCACCCGTCGATCGCCGTGTGGGCGACCTTCTCGCCTGTGAGACGCTCGACGACATCGCGAATGTGCACCTGCAGCGGATGCGACGGGTCGAGATAGCCGGTGGTCGGCCAACCGGTCGCCACGCACGCACGCAGCATCGCGGCATGCTTTCCGGAGCAGTTCATCCGCACGCGCGTCGGCTCACCGTGCTCGCGGACGAGGTCATCGCGCGTCGCCGAATCACTCGGCCAGGACGCCGGGCACGCCAGGTCGTCCTCGGTCAGCCCGCCTTCGGTGAGGATGTCGCGAACGACGGAGGCGTGCCGGTCGGTACCGACATGGCTCGCCGTGGAGATCGCGAGCTGTTCGCCCTCGAGCACCGCACCTGCCGTGATGCAGGCCACCGCCTGCAGGGGCTTGAGGCTCGATCGGGGCAAGACCAACGCGTCGGGGTTGCCGTGGCGGGCGACGATGTCACCATCGGAAGAGAGCACGATCGCTGCGCCGGCGTGACGCGATTCGACGAATCCACTCCGTTCGACGACGGCGAGTTCCACGGAATCCTGAACGGTGAGAGTCTCCAGCACCCGTCAACTCTAGCGCCGGGCACGCCATCGCTCACCTCGGGTCGGTGGCCCCTGGCAGACTGAGGACATGGCAGAGTCGACCCCCCGCGCCCTCGGCGAACATCACTACGCGCTCACCTCGGTCTGGACCGGAAACACCGGCACCGGGACGTCCGGCTACCGGGACTACCGCCGCGAAGTCACCATCGAAGTCGACGGCAAGCCAGAGCTGCTCGCATCGGCGGACAAGCCGTTCCGCGGCGATCCCTCGCGGTGGAATCCGGAAGACCTCCTGCTCGCCTCGCTCTCCGAGTGTCACCTGCTCTCGTACTTGCACGCGTGCGTGACGGCCGGGGTGGTCGTCGTCTCGTACCGCGACGACGCGAGCGGGATGATGCGCGAAGACGGCAAGGGCGGTGGGGCGTTCGTCGAGGTGATGCTGCGGCCCGAGGTCGTCGTGGCGGACGCGTCGATGATCGAGGCGGCCGAGCGCGCTCACGCGCAGGCGAACGAATGGTGCTTCATCGCGAACTCGATGAACTTCCCGGTGCGCCACGAGGCGACCGTCCGCGCCGTCGAGTGACTCAGCGCGGCACGGGCGTCAACGGCGCTCGTGCGGCAGGGCCTGCTTGATCTTCTCGATCGTGCCCTGCGCAGGAGCCTCGTTGTACGCTCCGGCGAGCTCCTGACCGGACAGACCGTGGATGGCTGCCATGATCTCGTCGGTCGCCAGGCGACGCGCACGCCCACTGGTCGCAGGTCCGTGCGGCGACAGATCCAGCGGCTCGCCGAACCGGACCGTGATGCGCTCCTTGAGCGTCGGCATCTTCGCCCCGACGGGCATCACCTTGTCCGTGCCGATCAGCCCGACCGGCACGACGGGGGCGCCCGTCTGGAGCGCGAGGAACGCGACCCCGGTACGCCCCTTGTAAAGGCGGCCATCGGTGGAGCGCGTGCCCTCCGGGTAGAGCGCGACGGCGAGTCCCTCGTCGAGGAGCTGACGCTGCAGGTCGAGAGCATCCAGAGCCGCTTGCCCGGCACCGCGGCGCACGGGGATGGCACCGATCGACTCGAAGAAGGTCTTGCTCATCCAGCCCTGGAAGCCGGTGCCTTCGAAGTAGGTCGACTTCGCGAGAAAGTGCACCGGGCGGGGAGCGGCGACCGGGATCGCGATCGAGTCGATGAATGACAGGTGGTTGCTGGCGAAGATGACGGGCCCGGTCAGCGGAACGTTCTCGCGGCCCTCGATCTTCGGCCGGTAGACTATCCGCGCCAGCGGAGTGATGAGGCTGCGTCCGAGCGTGTAGGCGAATCCGGCGTGACGGGGCTTCGCAGTCTCATCTGACGACGAGGATTCCTCTTCTGACGAGGATTCGGGCTCGACGGACTGCTCAGAGGTCATCAGAGCAGGTTACTCCCGGATCCATGCCGGCGTGGGAATGAAGAGTCGCGCCGTGCCTCCCAGCGGGGGCAAAGGGGTATACGGCAGGATGGAGGTTCCCACCCGCGATCCCGAGGTCTCACTGTGCGCAAGCGTCCGCTCATCGTTCTGTCCACCGTCGCCGCGGCGACTCTGCTGCTCGCAGGCTGCTCCGGCAGCTCCGCGCCGTCGAGCTCCGGTACGCCGAGCCCGCCCGCGTCGAGTGAGTGCTTGCTGGACGCGCAGCCGGGCGAGACGTCTGACGCGGTCGTCGTCGAGGGAAAGGGCCTCGACGCGAAGGTCACCGTGCCCGCGGACGCGCCTTTCGCTGACGTCGAGCGCACCATCATCTCCGAGGGAGATGGTGACGAGGTCGTCGCGAACGACCTCGTGGGTGTGAAGTTCCAGATCGTCGATGCGGCGACGGGCGAGGTCGTCGACTCTTCCGCTCGCAGCGAGGGAGGAGAAGCCTCCGTCCTGCTCGACCAGAACAGTGCGTCACTGTTCATCGCAGCCCTCGAGTGCCAGCCGCTTGGTACTCAGGTGGTTCTCGCGCTTCCCGGAAAGGTCTTCGGAGAGGGTGGTACCGCCAAAGTCGTGTACGCCGAGGCTGTCGAGCAGCTCCCCGAGGTGGCGACCGGCAAGGACGTCGACCCGACCCCGGGCATGCCGACCGTCAAGCTCGCTGACAACGGCAAGCCCTCCGTCAAGATCCCGGACGGGGACGCACCGACCGAGACGAAGGTCGCCGTCCTCAAACAGGGTGATGGGGCCACAGTGGGCTCCGGTGACCTCGTGGTTGTTCAGTACCTCGGCGTCAAGTGGTCGGACGGCAAGGAATTCGACTCCAGCTGGAGCCGCGACGCTGCGCCGACACAGTTCCAGACCACGGGTGTGGTCGCGGGTTTCCAGAAGGCGCTCGAGGGACAGAAGGTCGGGTCTCAGGTCGTCGTCGTGATGCCGCCGTCGGACGGCTACGGCGCCAGCGAGGGACACGAGCTCCAGAAGGAGAGCCTCGTCTTCGTCGTCGACATCCTCGCCACCACGCCTGTCCAGCAGTAGCCACGGCGGCGACGAGGACGTGTCCTAGGCTGGCGTCATGCGTCGCATCATCGTCCTCGGCTCCACCGGCTCCATCGGCACCCAGGCGTTGGATGTCATCCGCGCCAATCCTCGTCGGTTCGAACTGGTCGGCCTCGCCGCCGGCTCGAACGCCGAGATGCTGGGTGAGCAGGCCGCGCAGTTCCAGGTCGAGGACACGGCGCTCGGTGCGGACGAGGCCGAGCAGCTCGTCCGCGATGTCGAGGCCGATGTCGTGCTCAACGCCATCACCGGCTCGATCGGACTCGGCTCGACTCTCGCGGCGCTGAAGGTAGGACGCACGCTGGCCCTGGCGAACAAGGAGTCGCTGATCGTCGG
>NZ_JBLVOH010000201.1:22874-24415 GCF_053543675.1 Microbacterium umsixpiens | reverse complement strand
CGCCGCCGCCGCACCCGGACAGATCGTCCCGGTGGACTCCGAGCACTCGGCGCTGGCGCAAGCCTTGCTCGCCGGCACCCACGCCGAGGTGCGTCGCCTCGTGGTGACGGCATCCGGTGGCCCGTTCCGCGGTCGTACGCGTGCAGAACTGTCCGATGTGACCCCCGCGGAGGCCCTCGCGCACCCGACATGGGACATGGGACGCATGGTCACGACGAACTCGGCCACGCTCGTGAACAAGGGGCTCGAGGTCATCGAGGCGCACCTCCTGTTCGATGTCGCCTACGACGACATCGAGGTGGTCGTGCATCCGCAGTCCATCGTGCACTCGATGGTCGAGTTCATCGACGGCTCCACGATCGCCCAGGCCTCACCGCCCGACATGCGACTCCCGATCTCACTCGGTCTGGACTGGCCGCACCGCGTCGGAGGCGTCGGACGACCGCTCGATTGGACCACGGCGTCGTCGTGGACGTTCGAGCCGCTCGACGGCGAGGCCTTCCCCTCGGTCGCACTCGCGAAGGCCGTCGGCCGCGCGGGCGGTACTTTCCCCGCTGTCTACAACGCGGCGAACGAGCAGGCGGTGAACGCGTTCCACGCGGGTCGGCTGTCGTTCCTCGGCATCGTCGACACGATCGCGCGCGTCGTCGACGCCCATGATGCACCCGACGTGCTCACCGTGGAGACGCTCGCCGCAGCTGAGTCCTGGGCGCGCACGACGGCAGACCGGATGATCGCGGCGAGCTGAGCCGAACCCGGAGCGACGTCTGCCGCCCCGGCTCCCGGGTCAGTCCTCGTCGGGGTACGGGACGGGCCAGCGGGGTTCGGGAACCGGCCAGCCTGCAGCGCGCAGAGCCCTGCGCGCCAACTCGCGCGCCGAATACGGCGTGCGCACCCCGCGGATGTCGCGGTAGTCCTGGTGGCCCGGGCCTGCCCAGAGGATCGCGTCGCCGTCGCCCACGAGCGCGACCGCGGTGATGATCGCGTTCTCGGGCGGCGAGGCCTCGTGGATCTCGGCATCCGGTCGTGCCTTGCGTGCACCTTCGATCAGCGTCGCGCGGATGGAGGCCGGATCCTCGAAGCGCGGGTGATGGTCGGTGACGACGAGGATGTCACTGCCCTCGACCGCGGTGCGCGCCATGTCGAACCGCTTGCTCGCATCACGGTCGCCGTCGGCGCCGAAGAGCATCAGCACCTTGCCCGGTGTCACGCGGCGCACGGCGGCGAGCGTCTTCTCGAACGCGTCGGGGGAGTGGCCGAAGTCGACGAACACCGCAGGCCCGCGTTCCCCGGACACCAGCTGGGTACGGCCGGGGAGATAGGCGCGGATGCCTTCATCGCGGGCGAGAGCATCGACGATGCGCTGCCAGTCGTAGCCGCCCTCGAGGAGCATCACGATCGCGAGCGCGGCGTTCGCGGCCATGTGCGGGCCGATCACCGGGACCGTGGTCGTGAGGGAGCCTGCCGGGCCGGTCATCGTGAAAGTGGTGCCCGCCGCACGCTCGTCGTCGATGACGACGACCCAGTCGGCGGCCGCCGCC
>NZ_JBLVOH010000201.1:21911-22854 GCF_053543675.1 Microbacterium umsixpiens | reverse complement strand
CCGCCGCCGCCTCGGGGTCGGCGGCGATCGAGGGCGTCCCCACCGTCACGACGGGGATCTCGGAGCGGTCGACCACGATCGCGCCGGACAGCGAATCGAGGCAGATGACGCCGCGCTTGGCGCGGTCCGGCCGGAAGAGCGGGAGCTTCGCCTCGAAGTACTCCTCCATGTCGGCGTAGTCGTCGAGGTGGTCGTGGCTGAGGTTGGTGAAGCCGGCGACGTCGAATCGGATGCCGTCGACACGGTGGCGCGACAGAGCCTGGGCGCTGACCTCGACCGCCACGGCCTCGACCTGGCGCTCGCGCATCAGGGCCAGGAGTGCGTGCATCTCGGAGGCCTCGGGGGTCGTCAGCCGCGAGACGATGACTTCGCCGGCGATGTGGCGTTCGGCGGTCGATGAGAGCCCGGTGACGACGCCGATCTGGTCGAGGATGCCCTCGAGCAGGTGGGAGACGCTGGTCTTCCCGTTCGTTCCCGTCGTGGCGAAGAGCAGCGGAAGCGGGTCATCTGCGCCGGTGCCGTACACCCAGGCGCTCAGGTCGCCGAGCACCGCTCTCGGGTCGTCGACCACGAGGATCGGCAGCCCCGCGGATCCGGCGATCGCAGCGCCAGGCTCGTCCGTGATGACGGCGACGGCGCCCTTCTCGGCTGAGGCGACGGCGAAATCCGCACCGTGCCTGTTGACGCCCCGGATCGCGACGAAGGCCTCGCCCGGACGAAGGTCCGCAGTGGCGAGTGTGATGCCGGAGAGGGCGATCCCGTCGATGTCGCCGCGCACACTGCGGGCGAAACGGGAAGCGAGTTCGGACAGCTCACGCCGGGGCGGGTTCGCGGGGCGGAGCACGGGAGGCAGGCTCGGTTGTTGTTCAATCGACATGTCGGATCCATGATCTCACGACGGCACGGTGAACACCTCTGCGGCACGACTCCTTGCGCGCCCGCG
>NZ_JBLVOH010000201.1:20747-21891 GCF_053543675.1 Microbacterium umsixpiens | reverse complement strand
AGGAGTCGGACGGCGTCAGGCGCGGCGGCGGTAGGCGAGGACGGCGACGATCAGTGCGGCGATCCCGGCGACGAGTCCGCCGGCTCCGAGCGCGATCCCCAGCGGATCGGTCGTCGTCGTCGCCGCTGCCTCGTCTGCCGATCCAGCGGAGCCATGGTCACCGTGCCCGTCGGTCGCGGCGTCGGTGACGGAGACCACCGGTGCCGGCGCGTCCAGGCTGTGGGGGTCCTCACCCTTCTCGGCGAGCTGGGTCCACTCGGTCGCGCCGTCGACGCACTCCTGCACGACGGGGAAGGCCAGTGTGTCTGGAGTGCTCTCGTCGAGCCCGACGGACATGCTCACCGCTCCGCGGAGATCGTTCGGTACGGGCGTCAGCGCGGTGTAGGTGACCGCGCTCACGAGGCCGTCGTCACCGCGCTCGACCTCGATGTTCCAGTCGCCGTCCATCGTCGGCGCCACAGAAGCGAGTCCGTCCGGCATCGTGATGCGGAGGGCCGTGGTGGGGGAGTTCTCGCATCCGTGTGAGAACGAGAAGGTGAGCACGCCATGGTCTCCGGCGGCGAGCTCATCGGGGCTGACGCCGACGTGCGCGCCCGCCATCGTCGGGACGGCGAGGGCGAGGACGGCGCCACCGAGGATGCCGGCGGTGGCGAGGGTTGCGCGGTGGGTGCGGGCACGGGTGGTACGGGACATGAAGGATCTCCTGATGCTCGAAAAGCGGGCGCGACGACGGTGCACCCGGCGATGGGGTTGTTCCGCCAGGACGGCGGCCGACTCCGGTGCGACAGATCCGTGTGAATCAGTCGCGGATGAGCGCAGGAGGCCCGCGTCGGGGCACAGCAGCCGCGACGGCGGCATCGAAGGAAGACAGGAGAGTGGAGCGCAGGCGGGGCGGTCGGCGGTGTTGAGCGGGCGCAGTTGCGGCGGCGCGCCGGAACATCGCCTCGACCCACCGCACGATGCTCCCCAGGAGTGTCTCGCCGTGCCAGACCAGCAGAGTGGTGAGCACGGCGGCGGCGAGGTGCGCGAGCAGCATCGTCGTGCTGAGGGATGTCTCCGATGTCGCGGGCCCGAGCAGATCGAGATTCAGGTGGTGGGTGTGGCCGACGCCGCCGAGCGTGTCGGCGCCGGTCGGCGATCCGAG
>NZ_JBLVOH010000201.1:18717-20727 GCF_053543675.1 Microbacterium umsixpiens | reverse complement strand
CGCGGCCTGCGCCACGAAGACGGCGGATGCCACGCGACCGCGTGACTGCCTGGTCCCCACGAGCAGGGCCGAGAACGGTGTGAGCAGGGTCGCGACCGCGAGGATCAGCAGCGGATGCGGTGCGGCACCGCCACCGAACGTGTGCGAGAGCGCGGCGAGCAGTGTCGCGACGGATGAGACGGCGGCGGCGCGTACGAGTCGCAGCTGCCGGGCATTCACGGTTCCACCCTAGCCGCGCCCGCGTCGTCGGGCGGATTCCTAGCTGGGGGCAGTAGCGTTGGCACGTGGAATTCCTGCTCTATCTGGGCGGCATCCTCTTCATGCTGATCGGCCTCGGCCTTTCGATCGGTCTGCACGAGGTCGGCCATCTCGTCCCCGCGAAGCTCTTCGGCGTGCGCGTCGGCCAGTACATGATCGGTTTCGGACCGCGTCTGTGGTCGAAGCGCATCGGCGAGACCGAGTACGGATTCAAGATGCTGCCGCTGGGTGGCTTCATCTCGATGTCCGGGATGTACCCGCCCTCGAAGAGCTCGGGCCGGGCATCCGGTCTCTTCCGGTCGCTCATCCAGGACGCCCGATCCGCCAACGACGAGACCATCGCCGACGGCGCGGAGGATCGCGTCTTCTACCGCCTGCCGGTGTGGAAGCGAGTGATCGTGATGCTCGGCGGGCCGGTGATGAACCTGCTGCTCGCGACCGTGATCTTCACGATCCTGCTTTCCGGGATCGGCCTCCAGCAGGGCACCACGACGATATCCGCGGTGAGTGAGTGCGTGGTGCCCTCCGCGTCCACGGCCACCGAGTGCTCGCCTGACGACCCTGAGTCTCCGGCTGCCGAGGCCGGAGTGCAGCCCGGCGACGTGATCCTCTCCGTCGACGGACAGCCGGTGTCGACGTTCGCCGATGCGACCGCCATCATTCAGGCCTCGCCGGGCGAAGTGTTGGATGTCGTCGTGCGCCGTGACGGCTCCGACGAGTCGCTGAGCCTGACTCCCATCGCCGCCGAACGCACGATCACGGACGCCAGCGGCCGGCCGCTGCAGGACGAGAACGGCGACCCGGTGGTGAAGGAGGTCGGCTACGCGGGGATGTACTCCCAGATGGGCTACATCCAGCAGCCGCTCTCGGCGGGACCGGAGATGGCGGTCGATTCCGCCGGACGCGTGGCGACCATGATCCTCAACCTCCCGGCGCGCCTGTGGGACATCGGCGCATCGGTGTTCGCGGGCGCGGACCGTGACCCGAACGGCCCGCTGAGCGTCGTGGGCGTCGGCCGTCTCGCCGGAGAGGTCGCCTCCGTGGATGCGCCCGTCCTGGATCGATGGGCGGGCCTCCTGAGTTTGCTGGGCATGCTCAACATCGCGCTGTTCGTCTTCAACCTGATACCGCTGCTTCCCCTCGACGGCGGCCACATCGTCGTCGCGCTCTGGGACGGCATCCGCAGGATTTGGGCGAAGATCTTCCGTCGACCGCCTCCGGCGCCGGTGGACGCCACGAGCCTCGTGCCTCTCACGGTGGTCGTCTCGGTGGTGCTCATCGCGATGGGTGCGCTCCTCCTGATCGCCGACATCGTGAAGCCGGTGTCCCTGTTCCAGTAGCCGGTCGCCGTGATCGGCGTCATGGGTGGCAGAGTGAAGCGTGGATCGACCGAACGCTCCCTGGAGGCACCCATGCACGGATACTCACTGCGACCATACGACCCCCAGTCCGAAGCGGAGATGGCGGAGCGTCTTCGTGACCCCGAGGCCTGGCAGCCCAACAACTGGTTCGGCTTCGGATACACCCAGGTGCCGCCGTTCGGGCCGCAGAGCCCGGGGCTGGGGATGATCACGCCGGACGGCGGTCGGATGCGTCTGCTGCGTGATCGCGCGACGATCGGCCAGGTGAGTTGGTTTCCCGGGTACGACTACGGTGGCTCTCCTCGTCATCGGGGCTGGGGGATCGGTCTCCTCGTGCTTCCGGAGCACCGCCGCACGCGCGCGGCGTCGAGTGGTCTGGTGCTGCTCATCG
>NZ_JBLVOH010000201.1:17562-18690 GCF_053543675.1 Microbacterium umsixpiens | reverse complement strand
TCGACTACCTGTTCTCGACGACCGCCACCCACCGGATCGAGGCGGCGACGGCGGCGACGGCAGCACCGAAGAACCCCTCGGCCCGTCCTGGCGGTATGTCGCGGGAGGGAATCGCGAGAAGCGCGCAGTGGCGCGACGGGCGCTGGAACGACGTGGTGATCTACGCCATCCTCCGCGAGGAGTGGGAGGCCGGCCGCGCCACGCAGACGAAGCGGGACGAGACCGCCGAGGGCAGCGCGCTTCGTTGACTCTCGGCGGGTGCCTGCGTACCGTGGCGGGGAAGAGCGGCGCAGTTGCCGCACAGTCAGTCGAAACGAAGGAGAGACGAAATGACGAGTATCGCTGATCTCAGGATCGCTGTTCGCGAAGCGTCGGACTCCGCAGCCTCGAACGACATCTCGTCGGGGCGGGAGACGATCGACGAGGCCATCTTCCGCAGTTTGGTCGGCCGTGACACCGAGGCGATCGACACGACCGTGTCCGCCACCGAGACCAACAACCCCCAGATGTGCACGACGATCATGGGGCCCACCTGCCAGAACAACACGGTGTGCAACTGCGCCGTCGGTCCGACATTCGCAGTGGAACCCGCTGCCCCGGTGACGTTCGGCTGGCGCGCCTAGCACCGGATGCCAGGCCCAACCCCCGCGGCGTGGGTCGAGGACATCGGGGACTCGGAACGCCATAACTGGCCCGTCCTGCTGATCTGGTCGCAGGTGAGCGACCTGTGCGAGGAGCTGTCCGAGCTCGAGCGCACATGTGACGTCCTTGCGGAGGGCGCATTGGTGGGCGCGTTCGCGAGCTCGTTCGTTTCGCAGGCGACGACGCTTCTCTCGCTTGCTGCGCAGGATGAGTACGAGCGGGTGAGTGGACGTTCCATCCCTGACGACGGCCGTGAGATGTGGGACGAGTTCGCCGAGTCCGGGCACCGCTGGGCGGAGTTGATGGATCTCGGCGATCTCGTTCCGAGAGCGGAGCGGCTCGGAACCGTCTTCCGCCGCGCTGCGCGCCTGTTCGTCGACGATCTCCGTGCCGAACTCGCGTCGGGAACCTGGGCAGCGGCGTTGCTCGCCTCCGTGAGCCACCTGAAGGTCCTCGGAGACGTGCATCCGCGCGGAGCGGTCCTCG
>NZ_JBLVOH010000201.1:1126-17542 GCF_053543675.1 Microbacterium umsixpiens | reverse complement strand
GGGACGCCCGGTGCTGGTGTACAAGCCGCGTTCGCTCGCACCGGATGTGCTCATCGACGAGATCCTCGGCATCCTGGAGCTGCCCGATCCGCCGAGGATCCCGCGGACTCTCGATCGCGGGACGCACGGCTGGCAGGAGTACATCGTCTTCGAGAACGTGGAGACAGACCGGGAGCGTGCCGTCTACTACCGACGATTCGGTGCACTGATCGCGGTCGCGAGCGCCCTCGGCATGCAGGACCTCCACTACGAGAACGTGAAGTGCGCGCGGGGTGCGCCGTACGTCATCGACGCGGAGTGCGCGTTCGGTTCCGGGCTGTCTTCCTCGTCGCCGGCCGACGACGGGTACTTCGCCCGAAACGCCCCCAGCCTCCTCGCGACGCTCCTCGTCCCCAACTGGGGCAAACGCTTCGAGGATGCCGATCCGTACGACGCGAGTGCCCTCGGTGCGTTCGCCGACCCTGCGCGGCAGGCGCAGGTGCGGAGGATCACGCGCCGAGACGGAGTGCTGCGCACATCGTACGAGCGGCTGCTCGAGCCTCAGGTGTTCGGGAGTCAGCCCCACATCGGCTCGACCCGCGCCCCGTTCGCCGATCATGTCGCCGATCTCGAGGAGGGCTTCGGCGACGCGTCGGCTCGCCTGAGCGATCCGGACGTGCAGGAGCGCATCATCACCGCCGTCGCACGCCGGGACGACCTGAGGTGCCGGATCCTCACGCGCTCCACGGCGTCGTTCGTCAGTCTGCTCCAGGTGAAGGCGCCGCACGGCGAGCGGACGGCCGGGGCCTCGCCTTCGGGCGCAGAGGTCGCGTGGATCCTGCAGGAGGAGGCACGGCAGCTCGATGACGGCTGCGTGCCCGTGTTCGAAGTCGATGTCGGGCGAGGTCGCCTCGAGTCGGGCACGGGGAACGCCCTGGAGACCGGACGCGACGTACTCGGCCTGTGGACCGAGCGCTTCCTCGCCCTCACGGACCGGGGCGCGGTGCCCGGTCAGGCCCACCTGTTGCGACGGAGTCTCGAGCTGGGCCTCGAGGATCCGGATTGGACCGTGGACTCGACACCCCGGACCGTGCCGCAGGACGTACGACGGATGCCGAGCCCGGTTCCGATGATCGAGCAGATCGTCGACCGGCTCCGTGCGACCGCGCAGCGGACGGGCGATCATGTGTGGTGGGTCTCGTCGATTCAGCACTCTCCGAGTCGCCACGAGATCTTCGTGACGCGGAACGGCGTCTACGACGGACTGGCGGGGATCGTCCTCGCCGCCGGCGCTGCGGGTCTGGAGAGTCATCGGGCCGATGATCTCTATCGTCTGACGAGCGACTCGCTGCTGCGCGCGCTGGAGAGATTCGTCGAGAGCCGGGCACGATCGACGGATGAAGTGCTCTCGCTCGGACTGGGCGAGGGCCCACTCGGCGCGGCGCTCGCGTTGGGGGAGGCCGCCCGGCTGCGCGACGACGCGGAGACGCTCGATCGGCTGGGCGTCGTGTGTGCGGCACTGGACGGCCTGTCTCCGAGCATGGCTTCCCCCGATCATCTCAACGGCGCCGCCGGTGTGGTGCTCGCTGCAGAGCGTCTCGGGGCGATTCGCGGCGCAGCTCCGTTGTCGCGACTCGGCTCGGCGGCTCGCGACCGGCTGGTCGAGATCGTCGCCACGACGCTGCGGAAGGGGCGTGCCGAGCCGGGCCTCGCCCACGGGCTGTCCGGGATCGTGCTCGCTCTTGCCGCTGAGAGCGACGATCCCGACGTGCGTGCGTTCGTGAGCGAGTGCTTCGACCTCGAGCAGACGCTCCTCTCCAAGGCGGAAGCTGCCGGGGACAGGGAGCAGGCGCAGAAGGCACTCTCCGGTTCCTGGTGCTGGGGAGCGACCGGCCAGATCGAGTCACGGTTGCAGGTGGGGCATGAGTCGGGCATCGATGAACTGCGCGAGAGGATGGTGGGTTCTCCTCTCACGGGGACGTCTCTCTGTCACGGCAGCCTCGGCCGTGCGATCGTTCAGCAGTCAGCGCCGTACATCGACCGGTGGGGACGCCGTGATGCCGATCGAACGCGTCGTGAGGCGCTCGAGATGCTCATCCGCGATCCGCTCGGTGAGGTCGCCGAACCGCCGTACGCGAGCAGGGTCGGGCTGTTCACCGGGTTGTCCGGCAAGCTTCTCTATCTCGCGGCGCACCGCGACCGAGCCAGTGTGCGGCTGGCCTCCCTGTCGTACGAGCTCGGCTGACCGCTCAGGCGAAAGCGTACGACACGAGGCGCTCGAGCGTGCGGATGCCGTCGCGCGAGAGGATCGACTCGAGATGTCCCTGTACGGATGCGAAGTGGGCACCGCGCAGAGCGAACACGTCGCCGGAGGCGGCATCGGCCGAGACCTCTGCCGGCCCGACCGTCGTCGTCTCGGGGAGGACGCGTGCGGTGAACGTGTTGTAGAAGCCGATCGAGGCATTCTCCTCGAACACCGGGACGGACTTCTGCAGGCCCTGATGCGGGGCGTCGAGCGGGGTCAGCGCCACCCCGAGTCGGTCGGCGAGGATCTGGTGGCTGAGGCACACCGCCAGCAACGGGGCTCCTGCATCGAGGCGACGGGCGACCACCTCGCGCATCCTGGCGATCCGGCGGTTCTGCAGATCCCGGGGATCCCCGGGGCCCGGGCCCGCGACGACGAGGTCGGCGGCATCGAGGTCGGCATCCTGCACTTCGCTCCATCCGGCGATGGTCACAGTGAGACCGAGGTGACGGAGCTGGTGCGCGAGCATGGTCGTGAACCGGTCTTCCGCGTCCACGACCAGTGCGGTGCGCCCGACGAACGGTCCGGTGAACTCCTCGCCCTGCGGGTTCAGCCAGAATTCGGCGAGGCGCGCATTGCGTGAAGAGAGCAGCGCGGCGACCTGGGGATCATCGGCGAGAGCACGCTCCTCGGCCGGCGCATCGGCATCGCTGCGCGCCTCGGCCACGCGGTCCCGGTCGATGGCCCCGATCGCACCCAGCACGCCCGCGGCCTTTCCATGGGTCTCGGAGACCTCTCCCTGCGGATCGGAGTGACGAACCAGGGTGGCGCCGACGGGCACACTGAGCGTCCCGCCCTGCAGGTACACGGTGCGGATCAGGATCGGCGCATCGAGGTCGTGTCCGCCGTCCGCGTTCGGGGTGAACAGTGCGGCGACGCCCGAGTAGTAACCGCGAGGCTTCCGTTCGTGGCGTCGGATCACGGCGCAGGCGTTCTGCATCGGGGATCCGGTCACCGTCGGCGCGAACATCGTCTCGCGCAGGATGTCGCGCGGGTCGAGGGTGCTGCGTCCGCGCAGCATGTACTCGGTGTGCGTGAGCCGCGACATCTCCTTCAGGTGCGGACCGGTGATGCGTCCACCGTCGGAGCACACGGCGCTCATCATCTTCAGCTCTTCATCCACGACCATGAACAGCTCCTCGGTCTCCTTGGTGGAGGCGAGGAAGTCGATCAGGGTCTCTTTGGTGGCCCCGCCTGCGGGGTGACGGAACGTGCCCGAGATCGGGTTCATCGTGACCACGCCCTCGCGGGCGACGACATGCGCCTCGGGGCTCGCGCCGACGGCGATGTGGCCGGGGGTGAAGACAGCGAACGTCCAGTACGCGCCGCGTTCGTGGGTGAGCAAGGCGCGGAACCAGGTCAGGGCCGCAGTCCGGTCGTCCACGTCGATGTTCGCGGTGAAGTCGCGCCGGATGACGAAGTTCGCACCCTCGCCTCGACCGATCTCCTCCGCGATGACCTTCTCGACGATCGCCGCGTACTCCGCATCCGCGATGTCGAACCCGTCGTCGTGCAGGGGTACGGGAGCGGTCGGGAGCGCGGCGAGGAGCTGCGACGTCGGCAGGTGGAGGTGCTCGTCGACGATCACGCATCGCAGCGGAGCGCCGTCGTCCTGGGCGACGAATCCGCGTTCGCGCACCTGACGATACGGAACCATCGCGAAGATCTCGCGGGGGGTTCCGTCGATCGTGAGCGGGATGTCGGCGAGAAGCTCGACATCCACCACATCGCCGCTGAGCAGTTCGACGGTGTCTGCGCCGTCGCGGGCGATCAGGACGAAGGATGCTGCCGGGTCGGCGCTGAGCTCGGCGAGTCGTGAGAGGGTCATCGATGTCTCCTGTGCAAGGCTCCGGCTCGGCGCAACGAAAAAACCGCCCGGGAGGCGGTCGGGATTCGTGGGAACGCGAACACACCGCCTAGAAGGCGGGCCACCAGGTGAAGTTCGCGAGCATGGGGCCGAAACTACCACATCGCCGATGCCGGCTTCGGCGCGATGACGTCACCAGATGCTTCCGCCGGGCTCCTCGACCTCCGCGTCGAGGGCATGATCCACGACGAGGCGCACCGCACGCGCCAACACCTCGTCGGGGAGATGCGGAGCCTCCGCCGGTGCGGTGCTCGTCGACCACGGAAGATGCACGAACCCTGCGACGGTGTCGGCCGGGACAGCGCCCAGTGCGGTGTAGAGCACGTGATTGCACACGTAGGAACCCGCCGACAGGGAGAGCTGCGCCGGCAGCCCGTGCGCGGTGAGAGTCCTGACAAGGTGCTTGACCGGAAGGGTCGCGAAGCGGGCCGCGGGACCATCGGGTTCGCAGGCGGCATCGACGGGCTGGGCGCCGTCGTTGTCGGGGATGCGCGCGTCCATCAGGTTCACGCCGATGCGCTCGACCGCGATCTGCGGACGCCCGCCGGCGAGCCCGGTGGCGATGACGGCGTCGGGGGAGTGCCGGTCGATCACCGCGCGGAGGCGTCGCGCGGATGACTCGAAAGCGACGGGCAGTGTCGCGACGACGAGCTCGTGCGGACCGTCGTAGTCGGCGGCGACCGCGTGCACGGCATCGGCCGACGGGTTGCGGGATGCGCCGTCGAAGGGCTCGAAGCCCGTCAGAAGAATGAGCGCCATGGGTCCAGCGTAGGTGCGTCCGTCCAGCCCACTTGCATCCTGGCGGCGTAGGCTTGAGGGGTGCCAGCAGTGAACCTCGGAATGCCGAAGATCCCCGAAGTCCTCGCCCCCCGCCGGAAGTCTCGGCAGATCAAAGTGGGCAAGGTGCTCGTGGGCGGCAACGCTCCCGTCAGCGTGCAGTCGATGACGACCACGAAGACGACCGACATCAACGGGACGCTGCAGCAGATCGCCGAACTCACGGCATCGGGCTGCGAGATCGTTCGTGTCGCCGTGCCGCACCAAGACGATGCGGACGCCCTGAAGATCATCGCGATGAAGAGCCAGATCCCGGTGATCGCCGACATCCACTTCCAGCCGCGCTACATCTACACCGCGATCGACGCCGGTTGTGGCGCCGTTCGTGTAAACCCGGGGAACATCCGGGAGTTCGACGGCAACGTCGGCAAGATCGCGGCAGCCGCCAAAGCCGCGGGCGTCTCGCTGCGAATCGGAGTGAACGCCGGATCCCTGGACCGTCGGATCCTCGCCAAGCACGGCAAGGCGACCGCCGAAGCACTCGTCGAGAGCGCTGTCTGGGAGGCGTCGCTGTTCGAGGAGCACGACTTCCACGACTTCAAGATCTCGGTCAAGCACAACGACCCGATCGTGATGGTGAAGGCCTATCGTCAGCTCGCCGAGCGTGGCGACTGGCCTCTGCATCTCGGCGTGACCGAGGCCGGCCCGGCATTCCAGGGGACGATCAAGAGCGCGACGGCCTTCGGCATCCTGCTCGGCGAGGGCATCGGCGACACCATCCGCGTGTCCCTGTCTGCTCCTCCCGCGGAGGAGGTCAAGGTCGGACACCAGATCCTGCAGTCGCTCAACCTGCGCGAGCGCAAGCTCGAGATCGTCTCGTGCCCCTCGTGCGGTCGTGCCCAGGTCGACGTGTACACGCTCGCCGAGGACGTCACCGAGGGGCTCAAGGACATGACGGTGCCGCTGCGCGTGGCTGTCATGGGATGCGTCGTGAACGGACCCGGTGAGGCTCGGGAAGCTGACCTCGGCGTGGCGTCCGGCAACGGCAAGGGGCAGATCTTCGTCAAGGGCGAGGTCATCAAGACCGTTCCGGAGGCGGACATCGTCGCGACCCTGATCGAAGAGGCGAACCGGATCGCTGCCGAGATGGGGCCCGAAGCGCCTCTCGGCACCGCTCAGGTCGTCGCGGTCTGACCGCAGAGGAGATCCATGTCGACGCCCACCATCGTGTCCTTCGCCGGCGGTGCCATCACAGGGGAGGGCATGGTCACCCGGGTGGAGAGCGGCCCCGACGGGACGGTCGTCGTCGTCGATGCGACGCCGTTCCACCCCGTCGACCACACCTGGCCCGACCAGCCGGGTGATGCCGGCGCGATCGCCGCGGGAGATGAGACGGTTCCGGTCGTCGAGGCGCTGATGGCTGCGGTCTCCGACGAGAGCGAGTTCGCCGTCGGGAGCGACATCCCCGTCAAGCGCGGTACCGAGGGGTGGACCTGGCTCGTCGCTCACCGCATCGACGGCGCGGCTCCCGCATGGCTGGCCGAAGGCTCCCGTGTGCGGCTGAGCGTCGACGGCTCTCGGCGTGAAGGACTCAGCCGCGGCCACACGGCTTGCCATCTCGCCTCTCTTGCTCTGGATCTCGCTGTCGCCGACCTGTGGCGGAAGGATCCGGGTGCGGACGCGCTCGGGAATCCGGACTTCGAGGGGCGCGCCAATCAGTCCAGTCGCATCCACGAGGACGGCGCGGTCGATGAGTACCGTCTCGGCAAGAGCCTTCGCCGTGCGGGCTTCGACACCGAGACCTTCGCGGCGACTCTCGCCGACCGGGAGCAGCGGATCAACGCTCAGCTCACCGGGTGGATCGCCGCAGGGGCCACCAGCCGGGTCGAGACGGAGGGGCCGACGATCGTCGATCGCCGTCGCTGGCACTGCGAGCTCCCCGAAGGTGAGGCCGTGATCCTGTGCGGTGGCACCCATGTGGGGTCGCTGTCCGAGTTTTCGTCGATCTCCGTGTCGCTCGATCTGACGGACCCCCAGCTGCTCGTGATGACGACGACGGCGACCCCTGCCGTCTGACCTCAGCGCACGAGATCGATCCGCACCGGAGCGCGGGCGCACGGCCCCGGCGGCGGCGTCACAGAGCGAACTCCACCTCTCCCGCGGCGATGTCCGCACGGGTGACGCGAAGCCGCACGACGTCGCCCGGCTTCGCGCCGGGGGGAACGGGTGCTGTCGCCGTGACGGCCGGTTCCGCGATCTGGATCGTCGCACGCTCGCCGCGCAGCGAGATCACGGTCGCCTCGATCGTCGTCCCGACAAGCGGAGTGAGCAGCGCGGCCTCGACGGTGTTGATCGTGGCCGAGTTCAACCGGGATGCCCGTTGGCTGGACTCCTGCATGAGAGCGGGGAGCTCGTCGAGCGAGTCACGCACCCAGCCGGGTACCGGTTCGCCGTTCGAGACCGCGAGGCAGATCGTCAGCGTCCAGCGGTCGACGAGTCGGCGCAGGGGAGCGGTGGCGTGGGCGTAGGGGGCCGCGATCGCCGCCTGTGCGGCGTCCTGCGGAACGGCTCCGTCGAACACTCGATAGCCGGCGCCCCGGAACAGGGATGCCGCCGCTTCGAGTACCGGGAGAGTGATCGGGTCACGGCGATCGAGCCCGCGAAGGTACTCGCCGTACGTGCCCGTCGTCCACGACCGCCCGAGGGCCTCGGTCTGGTGCCGGAAGGTGTCGAAGGCCTCGGCATCCGGTTCCGGCATCGTGCGAAGGATTCCGATCCCGGCATCGAGCATGAGGGACGCCGCCGCCATCCCGGTCATGAGTGAGAGCTGGGCGTTCCACTCCTCGACGGGGAGGGGGCTGCGGCGTTCGATCGCATACGTGCCATCCGGGGCGCGCACGACCTCCTCGTCGGGGAGGTTGAGGCTCGCCCCGCCCCGCAGTCGCTCCTGCTCGATGCGAAGAGCGCCGATCTCGGGCAGCAGCGACGCCGGTCCGTCTTCGCCCCGATCCAGCGACCGCTGCGTGCTCTCGTAGTCGAGTTGCGCGCGAGAGCGGATCAGGGCGCGTTCGAGCCGGAACCCGGTCACCGCACCCGTGGGGTCGAGAGAGAAGGTCCAGACCAACGCCGGGCGGTCGACCCCGGCGAGGAGTGATGCGCGATCCTCGCTGAGGACGGGGGGATGCAAGGGGATTCTGCCATCCGCCGCATACAGGGTCTGCCCGCGACGACGAGCTTCGGCATCCACTGCTCCGTCGGGGACGACGAACGCGGGAACGTCTGCGATCGCGTATCGAACGGTGTAGCCCGATGCGGTGCGCTCCAGCTGGAACGCCTGATCCAGATCGCGCGAGCCCTCCGGGTCCAGAGTCGCGAACGAGAGGTCCCGAAGATCCAGCGCCGGCTGAGGCGCGGTGGCCGAATCCGCTTCGGCGAGCACCGCGGGCGGGAATCCGAGCGATGCCTCGGCAGCTTCCCGCAGGACGGCGAGGGCCGTGGCGAGCTCGGTCTGAGCGGCGGACGGGGACACATGCGATCGGCGCTGCGGCATGGGTCCACACTAGGCGGCGTACCGGCCATCAGCCCGGACACGACTGCCCCTCAGATGGTAAAATGTTACTGGAGAAGATCCAGGAAATCCTCGATGAAGGAGAAGCTCATGAAGGCACTTGTTTTCCGCGGTCCCGGTCAGAAGGCATGGGAGGAAGTTCCGGATCCGAAGATCCTGGCGGGGACCGACGCGATCGTCCGCATCGAGAGCACGACGATCTGCGGGACCGATCTCCACATCCTGAAGGGCGACGTTCCCGACGTCACCGACGGGCGCATCCTGGGGCATGAGGGAGTGGGTGTCATCACGGAGGTCGGCGACGCCGTCACCGGACTGGCGGTGGGCGACCGCGTGATCATCTCCTGCATCAGTGCCTGCGGAAAGTGCGAATTCTGCGTCGCCGGTCTGCAGTCGCACTGCCTTGCGAGCGAAGGCGCATCGGGTATCGGCTGGATCCTCGGGCACCTCATCGACGGTACTCAGGCGGAGTTCGTGAGAGTGCCGTTCGCCGAGACGTCTCTGCACCGGCTCCCCGAAGGGCTCGCTCCCGAGACGGCCGTGCTTCTCAGTGACATCCTGCCGACCGGACACGAGATCGGCGTGCAGTACGGCGGGGTCAAAGCAGGCGATGTCGTCGCCGTCGTCGGTGCCGGTCCGGTCGGCCTCGCCGCGGTCATGACGGCCCAGCTCTACGGGCCGAGCAAGGTCATCGCGATCGATCTCGACGCCAATCGTGCGGAGCTCGCGCTGCAGTTCGGCGCCACGCACGCGGTGGTTTCCTCGGACAGCGACTGGCGGGAACAGGTGATGGCGCTCACCGACGGACTCGGAGTCGACGTCGCCATCGAAGCGGTGGGGATTCCCCGGACGTGGGGGATGGCGGTCGAGATGGTGCGGCCGGGTGGCCACGTGGCCAACGTCGGCGTTCACGGTGCGCCGGTGGACTTCCCGCTGGACCGGCTGTGGATTCAGAACCTCACGATCACGACAGGACTCGTCAACGCGAACACCGCGCGGATGCTGACGAAACTCGTCGCGGAGCAGCGCATCGATCCGAGCGGCTTCGTCAGCCACCTCTTCGCGCTCGACGACATCGAGAGTGCGTACGACACGTTCAGCCGTGCGGCGGAGACCAAGGCGCTCAAGGTGGTACTCAACGCCTGATGCATCGAAGTCGGCCCGACCGTCCGTGTCCCGCGTTAGCGTGTAATCATGACGACTGCATCCAAGGCCCAGACCCTTGTCGGACTCTATGACGCTCCGGAGATCCTCCGCGTCGTGAACGTGTGGGATGTCGTGTCCGCGCGGGCGGTCGCCGCCCTCCCGGAGACGAAGGCACTCGCCACCGCGGGGCACGGCATCGCCGCATCGTTCGGTTACGACGACGGCGCGACCCCCCGCGAGATCATGATCGACATGGTGGGGCGGATCGCTGCCGCCGTCCAGGTCCCGGTCACGGCTGACCTCGACGACGGCTACGGCGACGCGGGCGAGACCACGCGCCTCGCCATCGGGGCCGGCGTCGTGGGCGCGAACGTCGAAGACCGTCTCAAGCCGCTGGATGAATCCGTCGCCGCCGTCGCGGCGATCGTCAAAGCGGCCGAGGCCGAGGGCGTGCCCTTCGCGCTCAATGCGCGGACGGATGCCTTCGTCCGCGCCGGTGCACGCTCGGTCCCGGAGAGCATCGCCGACGCGATCCAGCGCGGGCGCGCCTACCTCGACGCCGGGGCGACGGCCGTGTTCGTCCCCGGCATCCTCGACATGAACGTCACCCGTCAGCTCGTCGAGGGCATCGGGGAGCGCAAGGTCAGCGTGATCGGCATCCCCGGCGCCCTCGCCGCGTCGGAGTACGAGAAGCTCGGTGTCGCCCGGATCTCCTACGGTCCGCTTCCGCAGCGGGTCGCGCTCACCGCACTCCAGGAGCTCGCGGCCGACCTGTACGCCGGCGGCGTCGTGCCCGCGAACCTGCCCGCTCTCAACTGACGGCGTCGAAGACGAGTGGTCACGGCTCACTAGACTTGCTCCGTGGTCACTCGTCTTTCGAACTTCTTCCTCCGTACGCTCCGCGAAGACCCTGCAGGCGCAGAGGTCGCCAGTCACCGGCTGCTGATCCGGGCCGGATACATCCGCCCGCAGGCCGCCGGCATCTTCGCGTGGCTGCCGCTGGGGCTTCGCGTCAAGGCGAAGATCGAGACGGTCATCCGCGACGAGATGGCCGCCGCGGGCGCGCAGGAGGTCCATTTCCCCGCACTCATGCCGCGGGAAGCCTACGAGGCCAGCGGCCGCTGGGACGAGTACGGCGATCTGCTCTTCCGCCTGCAGGACCGCAAGGGCGGCGACTACCTCCTCGCTCCGACCCATGAAGAGGCTTTCACGCTGCTCGTGAAGGACCTGTACTCGTCGTACAAGGATCTACCGCTCACGATCTACCAGATCCAGGACAAGTACCGCGACGAGGCTCGTCCTCGCGCCGGCCTGCTCCGCGGCCGTGAGTTCACGATGAAGGACGCGTACTCGTTCGATTCGTCGGATGAGGGTCTGAACGTCAGCTATCAGGCGCAGCGGGATGCCTACGAGCGCATCTTCCAGAGGCTCGGCCTCGAGTACGTCATCGTGCAGGCGGATGCCGGTGCGATGGGCGGTTCCCGCAGCGAAGAGTTCCTGCACCCGACCCCGGTCGGCGAAGACACCTTCGTGCGCAGCGCCGGCGGATATGCGGCGAATGTCGAGGCTTTCACCACCGCGGTTCCCGACGCCGTCCCGTTCGACGAAGATGCGGCGCCGGTGATCTTCGACTCGCCGGACACGCCGACGATCGAGACGCTGGTCGCGCACGCCAACCGCGAGCTCGAGGGGGAGTTCACGGCGGCCGACACGCTGAAGAACGTCGTCCTCGCCCTGACCCACCTGGACGGCACTCGCGAGCTTGTCATCGTCGGCATCCCCGGCGACCGCGAGGTCGATGAGAAACGCGCCGAGGTGGCGTTCGCGCCCGCCGCGGTCGAGACGGCCACGGCGGACGACTTCGAGAACAATCCGCTTCTGGTGAAGGGATACATCGGTCCCTGGTCGCCGACCGGCGCCGTGCTCGGCGAGGAGTCGGCCACCGGCATCCGCTATCTGGTCGACCCGCGCGTCAGCGAGGGCACCAGCTGGATCACCGGCGCGAACATCGATGAGAAGCATGCGCACTCCGTCGTCGCCGGTCGCGACTTCGCCGCCGACGGGATCGTGGAGATCGCGAACGTGCGTGCGGGAGATCCCGCCCCCGACGGCTCCGGCCCGGTCGAGCTCGCCCGGGGCATGGAGATCGGTCACGTCTTCCAGCTCGGCCGCAAGTACGCCGAGGCCCTGGGACTCAAGGTCTTGAACGAGAACGGCAAGCTCGTCACCGTCACGATGGGCTCGTACGGCATCGGCGTGACCCGCATCCTCGCGATCATCGCCGAGCTGAACAACGACGAGAAGGGCCTGATCTGGCCCGCTTCCGTCGCGCCGTTCGACGTGCAGGTGGTCGCCGCCGGCCGGGACCAGGTCGCGTTCGAGGTGGCAGAGGGGCTTTCCGCTCAGCTCGAGGCCGCTGGTCTCGACGTGCTCTACGACGACCGCCCGAAGGTCTCGCCCGGCGTGAAGTTCGGTGACGCCGAGCTCGTCGGCGTGCCGAAGATCGTCATCGTCGGACGCGGTGCGGCCGACGGTCAGGTCGAGCTGTGGGATCGCCGCACCGGCGACCGCGACACGGTCTCTGTGGAAGACGTCGTGGGGCGTCTCTCCGCTTCCTGACAGACCTCGGCCGCGTCGTCAGCAGACGATGTGGCCGTGGTTCATGATGTCGTCGTCCGGTGTGTCGCGGGTGACGAGCGACTTCAGGGCGCCGGCAGCCAGCGCGAGCTTGCCCTTCGCCGGCTCCCAGAACTCGACCACCTTCGGGGTCACCTTGAGGAGCGTGATCCCCGGGGTCTCCAGTCCGTCTGCGAACCAGATCTCGAGCGACGTGGAGTAGAGCTCCTCCATCTTGGTCCGGTCGTGGACGACCTCGGCCGTGCCGGCGACGGATACATAACGCATGCCCTTGGCGTCGCAGTAGGCCAGGCCCACGTCGTGGTGTCGCTGTGCTTCCTCGACCTTCTCGGTGTCCTCGGCCGTGAAGAACCAGATGTTCCCCGCTTCATCCATCTGTCGGGTCGACATCGGGCGGCTCACGAGGTTGCCGTCGTCGTCCGTGGTGGTGAGCATCGCGATGTCGATGTCTTCCACGAGGTCTGCGACTCGGGCGAGGGCTTCGGTTCCTGTGATCTCGGTCATGTCGTCAGAGTGCCGTGCGGGGGAGCGGAGGGCACGGGCATTGACAGCGCGGTCAGGCAGTGCTCACGCCCGCGATGTCGGACGTCGACACGATGCCCGGCGTTGCGGGCCGCGGTCTCCGCGCCGCGTGCCACGCTGGTGTCATGATCGACGAACCACTGCCCGAAGCCCTCAGCTCCGAGATCAACGCCGTCCTCGACGAGGCCGGGGTGCACACCGACCGACGGCTGGTGATGCGGATGCTGCGCACGGCGATCCTGCTCGGCGAGGACGGCGCCGACCGCCTCGATCTGAAGATCGCCTCGGCGGCACTGGCCGAGATGCGCGACGCCTTCCGCCTGTTCGCCCCGTTCCGCGGAGTGCCCAAGGTGACGGTCTTCGGATCCGCCCGCACCCGGCAGGACGATCCCCTGTACCTCACCGCGCGCGACGTTGCCGCGGCGCTGGCTGGCGATGGCTGGATGGTCGTCACGGGCGCGGGCCCCGGGATCATGCAAGCTGCCTCCGAAGGTGCCGGTCCCGCACTCTCGCTCGGCGTGTCGATCCGGCTGCCGTTCGAGGAGAAGGCGCAGGGCCTCCTCACCGACAACGATCAGGTCGTCGCGATGAAGTACTTCTTCACTCGCAAGCTGATGCTCATCAAGGAATCGCTCGGCTTCATCTGCCTTCCCGGAGGATTCGGCACCCTGGACGAGATGTTCGAGCTGCTCACCCTGCAGCAGACCGGCAAGGCGGAGCCGACGCCGATCGTGCTCCTGGACCAGCCGGGTGGGACGTTCTGGCAGGGTCTTCGCAGCTTCATCGACGACCACCTCGCACCGACCGGAGTCATCTCGGAAGGCGACTTCGATCGGGTGGTGATCACCGATTCCGTGGAGGCCGCTCGGGCGGAGATCACCGGGTTCTGGCACAACTACGACTCACTGCGCTGGGTCGGCGACGCGCTCGTGCTCCGTCTGCGCGCCGAGCCGACGGATGAAGAGATCGACGCGCTGAACGAACAGTTCGCCCCGATGCTCTCCTCCGGACGGATCGAGCGGACCGCGCCACGGCAACCCGAGATCGTCGACGACGACCAGCTGGAGCTGCCGCGGCTGATCCTCCAACTCGATCAGCGTCAGGTCGGGAATCTGTTCCGACTGATCGGCGCGATCAACGCGCTTCCTTCTGCTCCCGCTCGATGATGCGGGCCGCGAACCCGTCGAGGTCGACTGTGCGGCCCAGCACCCGTTCCGCGGCTCGGCGCCCCGAGTAGTAGGCGGCCCCGACGGTCGCCGGTTCGCCACCCCAGGTGGCCTCACCCGCGAAGTGCAGGACTCCGTCGACGGGGCCGGCCAGGTCGTCGTGGTCGTGGTGCGTGGACCCGAGGGCGAGGTACGAGTATGAGCCGTTCGAGAACTCGTCGTCGCCCCAGTGCGTGACCCAGTGCGCCCGGGGCTCGCCGACCGCGTCTCCGTAGAGCACGCGGAGCGCGCGCACGACGTCGGCGACCACCTCCTCGTCCGGAAGCTTCTGCATGCGCCGCCCGAACGGCCCGGCGGCGAAGGTCAGTAGGGTCGGCAGCCCGCTGACGGCGGACACGTCGTACCAGGAATGCCAGTGCTCGCCGGCCTCGCCGAGCGCTCGCAGCACATAGCTGTCCTCGTTCCAGAACCGCTGGTCGAACTGGATGAACACCTTGTTGAAGATCCCCATCCCGAGACGTGAGAGAGGACCGGCCACGGCCTCCGGCAGCGCCGGCTCGAACTCGATCGACCCTGCCTTGAGCGCGCCCAACGGAACCGTCACGACGACCTGATCCGCCGTGAATGCCGTGTCGCCGGCATGGACGGTCACCCCTCCGGTGGAGCGGACGATCTTCGTCGCCGTCGTCTCGAAGCGGATGTCGAGGCCCGCGCCGATGCGTCGAGGCACCTCGTCGTAGCCGTGCGGGAAGATCACCTCGTCACCGTCTATCGCGTCCTCGTCGAGGCCGTGCGCGTCGAGGTCTCCGATCCAGGCCCCGCACTGCTCCTCGACCCGGTGGCGGAAGAACTCGCGGATGTCGTCGATGCGCTCAGGGGTGAGGCCGGAACGATCGAGCGCGCGCTCCGTCATATCCAGATATGTGTCGCCGGGGGAGGAGGCGGCGATCTCGTCGACGAGAAGGCGATCGACCGCGTCGACGTCGTCGATCCATCGAGCGGTGGCATCGGAGCCCATGGGTCTTCCGTCTCCGTCGAAGTTCTCGATGGGCCGCCCGCCGACCTGGAAACTGCCCACCGTGTACTCGATGGTCGGAATCCGAAGCGCCTGGACGAGATCCCACAGCGGCGAACCGTCGATCCCATGGATCCACGAGGCGCCGCGATCCACGGGAAACTTCGCTTCCCGGTCGGTGTGCATCCGGCCACCGATGCGATCGCGTCCTTCGAGGACCACGACCCGATGCCCGGCATCGGCGAGCATCCGGGCGGCGGTGACACCCGACATCCCCGCACCGATCACGATGGTGTCGAACGATCCCATCTGTCCTCCTCGACTTCCGGCGCGGAAAACTGCTGCCGTCGTGGCAGGGGCCGGTCGGCACAGGGTATCGTGGTACGGATGTCGCGCGTGCGAACAGGCGCGACGAGAGCTGAATAGAGAGGCCGTCATGGACATCGAACTGAGTCTTCTGCGAGGGATCGAGAAGGAGAAGGCGATCCCCTTCGACGAACTCGTCGCGATCATCGAGCAGGCGATCCTGACCGCTTACTCCAAGCACGTCTCCGACGACGGTGTGACGCCCGAAGGCGTCCGCGTGCACCTGGACCGCAAGACCGGGCACGTCGCGATCCTGCAGGTCGTCCGCGACGAGGAAGACGCCATCATCGGCGAAGAGGATGCGACCCCCGACGACTTCGGTCGCATCGCGGCCTTCGCCGCCAAGCAGGTCATCAGCCAGCGTCTGCGTGACATCGCGGACGACGTGGTGCTCGGAGACTTCAAGGACAAAGAGGGCGACATCGTCGCCGGCGTGATCCAGCAGGGTCCGAACCCGCGCATGATCCACGTCGACCTCGGTGCCGTCGAGGCGATCCTGCCCCCCGAGGAGCAGGTGCCCGGCGAGGAATACACCCACGGATCACGCCTGCGCGTGTACGTCACCAGCGTCGCCAAGGGTCTCAAGGGACCGCAGATCACGGTGTCCCGCACCCACCCGGGGCTCGTCCGCAAGCTCTTCGCGCTCGAGGTGCCGGAGATCGCCGCCGGTCTCGTCGAGATCGTGGCCCTGGCTCGCGAGGCCGGGCACCGCACGAAGATCGCGGTCAAGGCGAACGACCCGTCGATCAACGCGAAGGGCGCCTGCATCGGCGAGCTCGGACGCCGCGTGCGCGCCGTGACGGAGGAGCTCGCGGGGGAGAAGATCGACATCGTCGACTACGACGCCGATCTGCCCACGTTCGTGGCGCACGCTCTCTCGCCGGCGAAGGTCACGAGCGCCTTCGTGCTCGACGCGAGCACCAAAGCCGTCCGCGCGCTGGTGCCCGACTACCAGCTGTCACTCGCGATCGGCAAGGAGGGTCAGAACGCGCGTCTGGCCGCCAAGCTCACGGGTGCGAAGATCGACATCCAGCCGGACAGCGTCCTCGACTGACCGGCTCCGGCCTT
>NZ_JBLVOH010000201.1:0-1076 GCF_053543675.1 Microbacterium umsixpiens | reverse complement strand
CCGGGCGTGCGGGCGAGGCGGGGTGAAACGCAGGTGTAAGATGGAACCCGTACGAACGTGCGTCGGTTGTCGCACGCGTGCTCCCCGCACCGCCCTGCTCAGGGTGGTGGCCCAGAACGACACCCTCATCCCCGATGACTGTGCTGTCCTGCCGGGGCGCGGCGCGTGGGTCCATCCGACTCGGGAATGCATGGATGCCGCTCTGCGGCGCCGCGCATTCGGACGAGCACTGCGCGTATCCACTGAGCTGGACACGCGGACCTTCGAACAGCACCCACCAAGAAACAAAGGCTGAACAGCTATGGAAACAAAGTGAACGGCTCGAAATGAGACCCGTCCGCGACTAGTGGTCTGCCCTGTCTGGGTGGACCGACTCAGACAGGAGAATTGTGGCTGGTAAACCACGCGTACATGAGATCGCCGCCGAACTCGGCGTCGACAGCAAGGTCGCTCTTGCAAAGCTCAAAGAACTCGGCGAGTTCGTGAAGAGCCCCTCTTCGACCATCGAACCGCCGGTGGCGCGCAAGCTGCGCGCGGCGATCGAGGCCGACGGGTCGCTCAAGGGTGCGGCTGAAGCTGCTCCCGCGTCCAAGCCGGCTGCCGCCAAGTCGGCAGCGAAGCCGGGCGCCAAGCCCGGACCCACCCCGGGCCCGAAGCCCGGTCCCAAGCCTGCCCCGGAGGCTCCGGCCCCCGAGGCGCCCGCGCCCGCTGCACCGGCGCCTGCCCCCGTGGCAGAGGCACCTGCAGCAGCGGCAGCGGACGCACCCAAGCCTGCAGAGGGCGGTGCACCGACTCCTGGCGCTCCGCGTCCCGGCAACAACCCGTTCTCCTCCGCGCAGGGGATGGGGCAGCGCCCGGCCGGACCCCGCCCGGGTAACAACCCCTTCGCATCCGCCCAGGGCATGGGTCAGCGCCCGACGCCGGGCAACATCCCGCGTCCGCAGGCTCCGCGCCCCGGTGCACCCCGTCCGGGTGCTCCGCGTCCCGGTTCGCCTCGTCCCGGTGCGCCCCGTAGCGGTGGTGGCGGTCGTCCCGGCGCTCCGTTCCAGCAGCGTCCCGGCGGCCCCGGTCGTCCC
>NZ_JBLVOH010000200.1:9990-10824 GCF_053543675.1 Microbacterium umsixpiens | reverse complement strand
ACGACCTTGCCGTGATCAAGCTGAAGGACGCCCAGGGACTCACGCCCATCGACTTCGCCGACTCGTCGAAGCTCAACGTCGGCGACACGACCGTTGCGCTCGGTGCCCCGCTGGGCCTGGCGAACTCGGTGACGACCGGCATCGTGAGCGCGCTCAACCGGAGCATCCAGATCGCGTCCTCCGCTCTGCCCGACTCGTCCGCCGAAGACGCGCCGCAGGAACAGTCTCCCGAGGGCCAGGGCCAGGGGCCGTTCCAGTTCGACATCCCCGGCAGCGGCGAGCAGCAGCAGACCTCGGAGTCGATCTCGATCGCCGTCATCCAGACGGATGCCGCGATCAACCACGGAAACTCCGGTGGAGCGCTCGTGAACAGCAAGGGCGAGCTGATCGGCATCAACGTGGCGATCGCGAGCTCGGGCAGCTCCGAGGAGTCCGGCTCGATCGGCATCGGCTTCGCGATCCCTTCGAACATCGCCAAGCGAGTGTCCGAGGAGATCATCGCCGACGGCGCAGCGACCCACGGTCTGCTGAACGCATCCGTCCAGGACGCATCGAGCATCGAGGGCGCTACCGTCGCCGGTGCCTACATCGCCAAGGCCAACGAGGGCGGGGCTGCTGCCGCAGCCGGCATCGAGAAGGGCGACATCGTCACCTCCTTCAACGGGGTGCCGATCACCAGCGCGACCGACCTCACCGCGCAGGTGCGTGCGGCAGCGGCCGGCAGCAAGGCCACCGTCACATATGTCCGCAACGGCAAGGACTACGACGTCGAGGTGACCCTCGGCGAACTGGCCGGCTGACCCGAGCCTCACAGCGAAGGACGCCCCCCCCCGC
>NZ_JBLVOH010000200.1:6471-9970 GCF_053543675.1 Microbacterium umsixpiens | reverse complement strand
GGGGGGGGGCGTCCTTCTCTTTCGGCACCGGCAACGCGGCCAAACTGCTCCGGATCCCGCTGTATGCCGTCGGACGCATCGGTACTCTTCTCCTCCCGCGAGGGCGGCGCTGGGTGTTCGGCTGCGGTGCCGGGATCGGCGACGGTGCGCTCGCGATGCAGCAGCACGCGGCAGCGGCGGGCCATGACACGCTCTGGCTCACGTCATCCGAACGCGAAGACCGCGAGGCGGCCGCCCTCGGCATCCGTTTCGCCCGCAAGAGCGGCCTGCGCGGCTGGTGGGCGACCGCCAGGGCCGGTGTGCTGGTGGTCACTCACGGCTTGGGCGATGTCAACCGCTATGCGAACGGTGGCGCGTTCGTCGTCCAGCTCTGGCACGGCATCCCGCTCAAGCGGATCGGGCTGGACTCGCCGGCGACGACCGAGGTGCCGAAAGTCCCCGGTGCGGCGCTGCTGCGTCGCGCGATCGCGGTGCTCTACCGCGCCGCCGCGCAGCGGATCCGTGTGCTGCCCGCCGCGTCCCATCGCGCGAGGGGCAGGCTGGAGTCCGCATTCGGTCTCGGCGACGACCGGGTCGTCGTGACCGGCGAGCCTCGCGTCGATGTCCTCTCGGCGGGTTCGGGGGAGGAGCGGCGCAGCGCCGCATCCGCACTTCTCCGCCGGGTCGTCGGCGACATCCCCGTGTCCGCGCGCACAGTCCTGTACGCGCCGACCTGGCGGGACGGAGCTCCCGACCCCGCCGTTCCGTCTGCGGCGGAGTGGGTTCAGATCATCCGCCTCCTCGAAGCGCAGGACGCCGTTCTCCTCGTGCGTTCGCACCCGCTGGGGGAAGGTGGCTACGCGCCGCCCCTGCCGAGCAGGCGGGTCCGCGCTCTGGGCTCGACCGTGATCGCCGACGTCACGCCCGTGCTGCCGGCGGTGGACGTGCTCGTCACCGACTACTCCTCTCTCGCTTACGACGTGGGGCTGTTGCCGATGCCGGTCCTTTTTCTGGCGCCCGACGCCCAGCAGTACGCGCGCACACGCGGCTTCTACGGTCGATACGAAGAGGTCGCGGGCCAGGACGCGGCCGCGGATTGGACGGGGCTGCTCGCGCAGCTCGAGCATCTGCTCGCCGACCGTCGCGTGTACGACGCGGCGTCCGTGCGGTCCGCTACGCTCAGCGCGGGGATGCACGCGTATCGAGACGGGCGCAACACCGAGCGCGTCTATGACGTGATCCGCGCACGGGGGATTCCCGCGCCGAAGGGAGCAGCATGACAACGGCCCGCATCGACGACACGGCACAGGCGCTGGTCGTCGCAGGGACCGGGGCACGACCGGCGGAAGCCGTGTTGGTCGGACCGCGCGCACGGGTCGAGGCCCGCATCAGCGGCGGCGGCAAGACGTGGAAGGCCGCGTTCCCGCTGGAGGCGTCGCGCTGGGGCGGCCCGTCACTCCCGCTACCGACCGGAACGTACGAGCTGCGGATCTCGGATGCCGACCTGCAGGAGCTGAGGATCGATCCTGTCGTCCTGACCGGCGTGCGCATCGCCGTCGACGGCAGCACGGTCCGCATCGCCGCGCCGATCGATCCCGTGTACGAGACGGTGGAAGGCAGGTCGACGCTCGAGGAGCGCTACGTCGCCCAGAGCGGCGGCACCGAGAACGCGGTCTTCTTCGAGAGCTTCTACGGTCGCAGCGTCGGCTGCAATCCTCGCGCGATCGACCGCGAGCTCGCGACTCGTGCTCCGCAGGTGCGGCGCTACTGGAGCGTCGTCGACCTCTCGGTCGAGGTTCCGGAGGGTGCGATCGCCGTTGTCGAGGGGAGCCCCCAGTGGTGGCATGCGCGGGGAGCGGCCCGTCTGCTCGTCGTGAACGACTGGCTGCGGCGTCGCTTCGCCCGCAAGCCGGGTCAGAAGGTCCTGCAGACCTGGCACGGCACCCCGCTGAAGCGGCTCGCGCTGCACCGGCCGGGTTTCGATCCGCGACGCATGGCGGCGGTGGTCAAGGAGTCCCGCCGCTGGGACGTCCTCCTGGCGCAGAACGCCTACTCGGAACGCATTCTGCGCAAGGCATACGCGTTCTTCGGGCGCCCGATCTGGGTGGACGGCTACCCCCGCAATGACACGCTGATCTCGGAAGACCCGGCCGCGATCCGCCGCTCCCTGGGCATCGGGGCCGAAGAGAGGGTGCTCCTTTACGCCCCGACCTGGCGAGACGACCGCACCGAGATGGTCGACTTCATCGACCCCGAACTCCTGGCACGTCAGGCCAACGCGGTGGTGCTCGTGCGCGGCCATTCCCGGACACTCGAACAGGGCCGCGACCGCGACGGCGCGCGCGTCATCGACGTGACGGGATATCCGGAGACCGCGCGGCTGCTGCTCGCCGCGGACGCGTTGATCACCGACTACTCCTCGGTGATGTTCGATTTCAGCGTCACAGGCAAGCCGATGTACTTTCTGGTGCCCGACCTCGATCACTACCGTGGACAGCTGCGCGGCTTCTACTTCGACCTCGCCGAACGCGCGCCGGGACCCCTGGTGCGCACGCAGCAGGAGCTCACCGCCGCCCTCGAGGACGCGGGTCACGAAGCCGCATTCGCCGAGCGGTATGCGGCGTGGCGCCGACAGTTCAACCCCCGTGACGACGGCCACGCTGCTCAGCGTGTCGTCGACCGCATCCTCGATCTCGGCTTCGTCACGCTCTGACGTCGCCGTCCTCGCCGCCGGAGCGGTTCAGGGCAGCGGAGTGTTGCGAGTGCCGAGGCGAGACGCGTCGACGGTGTCGCGGGCTCCGCGGAGCACGCCGCCGAGGAAGCCGATTCCCCAGGACAGATGCATGGTCGGCAGCACGAGCATGGTCCACAGCCGTTGGCGCACACCGCCGCCACGCGGCGCCAGAGCGACGCCCAGCACGAGGAGCAGATACAGCGCGAGGGGTGCGTACACGATGAGGGAGACGATCAGCGAGACCGCGCCGCCGAGCACTCCGGTGAGCTGGAGGATCCCCGTCACGAGGGCGAGCAGGACCAGGAGCACGAGCGCAGGCGGCGCGAAGTAGCGGATGCCGTTGCGGCGACCGAACCGACGCACGAGCTCGCCGCGCCAGGCGCCGGTCGCGCGGAACTGGCGCGCCAGACGGATCCAGCTCTCGCGGGGCCAGTAGGTGACGGACAGCTCGGGGTCGAACCAGACACGGTGCCCGGCCTGACGGATGCGAAGGTTGAGCTCCCAGTCCTCGCCACGCCGGATCGACTCGTCGAACAGGCCGACCTCGTCCAGGACCTCGCGTCGCATGACGCCGAGATAGGCGGACTCGGCCTCGCCCTCCTGGGAGCTGCCGTGGTAAGCGCCTCCGCCGAGTCCGACGGGGGAGTTGTACAGGCGGGCGACGGCCTTCTGGAACGGTGTGCGTCCCTCGGCGTGCATGACGCCGCCCACATTGGCCGAATCGGTGCGTTCCAGGGTCCGGAGCGCCCGGGCGGCGTAGCCGGCGGAGAGCTCGGAGTGGGGGGG
>NZ_JBLVOH010000200.1:1111-6451 GCF_053543675.1 Microbacterium umsixpiens | reverse complement strand
CGCCGCGCACGATCGTCGAATAGCGGCTCGCTCGGATCGCGGCGTTGAGTCCGACGGGAATGTGCGCCGCGGGATTGTCGACCAGCCGGATACGCTCGTCCTGCTCAGCCAGGCGCTGAGCGAGCTCCGTCGTGCCGTCGTTCGACGGCCCCAGCGCGAGGACGAGCTCGGTGGGGACATCGACGTCCTGGGCGAGCACGGATTCGATCGCGTGCTCGAGGTAGGCGCGCTCGTTGAGCACCGGCATCACGAAGGACACCCCGTGCAGGGGAGCGGCTGTTTCGTCGGCTGGCACATGACGATCATGTCACGGTGGCTCCCACTGATCCTGAGGAGGACGCGGACTATCGCCCTTCCGGCGCCGGATCCGTCCGCAGGCGCCGGACGACGCCGCCCCGACGAACTATTCTGGAGGGATGGGTGCACTGTCTGATGCGAAGAAGGCGTACCGACTGCTGACGCGGGCGCTCGCATCCCGCACCGCCGTGCAACGCGTGCGTCGGCGGCTCTCGGAACGCGAACCCCTCCCGACCGACCACTTCCAGGTGGCGGTGTACTTCGCCGACGGTGCCGTGAACATGTACCAGATGCGTCAGTGGTACCGCCCGCTCGCCGAACTCGCGAAGCGGTGGCCCGTCGTCGTGCTCTCGCGTCAGGCGACCGGAACCGAGAGGCTGCTCGAGGAGGATTCGCCTCCCGTCGCCTTCGTGCCGAAGGTCCGCGACCTCGAACGGTTCATCGCGACGCAGGACATCCGCGTGGTGCTGTACGTGAACCAGAACACCCGCAACTTCCAGATGTTCCGCTACGGGCGGCGGTGGCACGTGTTCATCAACCACGGCGAGTCCGACAAGATGTACATGACCACGAATCAGTACAAGGCGTACGACTACGCCTTCGTGGCCGGTCAGGCTGCGCGTGATCGGCTGTCGCGCACGTTGTGGGACTATGACGTGGATCGCCGCACCATCGAGATCGGCCGGCCGCAGGCGGATCACTACTCGGGAACGCTCCCCTTCGTGCCGGACGAGCGGACCGTCGTCCTCTACGCGCCCACATGGGAGGGGGACCGCCCGAGTGCCCACTACGGGTCGATCGCCACGCACGGCGAAGCGCTCGTGACGCGACTGCTGGCGACCGGCGCGCATCGGGTGATCTACCGTCCCCACCCGCGTAGCGGTGTCGTGGACGAGGCGTACGGGGCCGCCCACCGGCGGATCATCGCGGCGATCGCTGTCGCCAACGCGGCGGACCCGACGGCGCAGCACGTCTACGATCATGCACCGGAGCTCGGCTGGCAGTTGACGGCGGCTGATGTCGCGATCGTCGACATCTCCGCGATGGTCTACGACCGTCTCGCCGCGGGGAAGCCGCTGATGATCACGCGTCCGACCGACGAACGTGCTTCCATCGACACGCAGGGCTATCTGGCTGATTGCGAATGGCTGACGGCGGAGGCCGCGCACGACATCGTCGCGGAGGTCGAACGGGTGCGAGCCGACGAGGCAGCCACCGCTCGTCTGCGGATGTGGGTGCAGCACTACTTCGGTGACACGACACAGGGAGTGGCCACGGAGAAGTTCCACGCGGCGGTCGACGGGCTCATGAAGGAGTGGGAGCGGTGGCAGGCCCACGAGGTCGGGGCGATCCGCGAGGACGAGGACGACGACGACGAAGAAGTCGACGACGAGGAAGTATGAGCGTGGACTTCTCGCTGGCGCATCCGATCGTCCCTCGACTCGAGGTGCGGGAGCGAACCGGGTCGACGAACGCCGATCTTCGTGCGCACGCGGGGGATGTCGTCGGTTGGCCGCATCTGTCGACCATCGTGACGCGCGACCAGACCGCGGGCCGAGGCCGCCTGGACCGCAGCTGGGTCGCCCCGGCGGGCACGGCCTTGGCCGTCTCCGTGCTTCTGCGCGCTCTGCCGCTCGACCCGGCGACACGAGGCTGGATTCCGCTCGCCGCCGGGGTGGCGATGTCGGACGCGGTCGCAGCGCAGCTGCCGGAGCACGACGTCGGGGTGAAGTGGCCGAACGACGTACTGGTCGACGGACGCAAGATCTGCGGCATCCTCGCCGAGGCGACGGGGGATGCCGTGGTCGTCGGCGCCGGTGTGAACACGGCGATGACGGTCGAGCAGCTTCCGGTGCCGACGGCCACGTCATTCGCGGCCCTCGACGTCGAGGTCGACGAGGATCGGCTCCTGGCCGCGTATCTCACCGCGCTGGATGATCTGCTGTCCGCGCTCGTCTCGACGGGTGACGCGGGCAGGAGCGGGCTGCATGCGGCGGCGACCGCCCGATGCGCGACGATCGGGCAGGCGGTCCGCGTGTCTCTGCCGGCTGGCCGGATCCTGGAGGGCGTGGCCACAGCACTCGATTCGGAGGGGCGCCTGGTGGTGTCCGTCGACGGCGAGCAGCAGGCGATTTCCGCCGGTGACGTCGTCCACGTCCGCCCTGCCGGAAACTGACACGCCGTCGTCCAGACGGCTATGTCGGCGATCACAGGCACAATGGTGGTGTGACCCAGCCTGTGACGCTCGGCGGGCGGCCCCTGATGCCGCCGCCCGGTACGCCTTCGGAGGAGTTGCTGATCGCGCGCTTCCGGAGCCACGCGCGTCGGCTGTTCTGGTCGGCACTCGTGCTCATCGCGACCTTCGGTGCGACGGCGTACTTCTACGGCAACCTGCCCGCGGGCTTCGAGGACTGGATGCTGCTCGCCGCAGCCGGTCTCCTGGTCATCCTCGCGGTCGTCATCCCCTTCGTGATCTGGTACTCGCGCAGCACGACGGTCACGACCAGGCGGGTCATCGCGCACCATGGCATCGGCGCTCGCGGGCGCCGCGAGATGTCCCACGCCCGCGGATACACGATCGCGGTTCGCCGTGGTCCGCTCCAGCGGCTGTGGGGCTCGGGCAACATCACCCTCTCCAACGGTGTCGATGCGCCGCTCCGACTCGCGAACGTCCCGAACGTCACCCTCGTGCACGAGACGCTCGCCGACCAGATCGAGGTCGGGCAGATCCTGGCGCATCGCGACGCGCAGGCCGGCGGCGACGAACCGCACCCATCGTGAGCTCGCTGCTCGCCGCAGGGCGGGCCCTCGTCCGCTGACCCCGAGCGTGTCGATTCCGCCCGCCCCGGTGCGCGAGAATGGGTGCAGACGAATGGAGACGGCACATGGCGTTGCGTGTTGGTGTGATCGGCGGAGGACAGCTGGCCCGGATGATGATCGCACCCGCGGTGGAGCTCGGTCTCGACCTGCGAGTGCTCGCCGAGGGCGAGGGGATGTCCGCTGCGCTCGCGGCCACCGCGATCGGTGACTACCGCGACCTCGAAACCGTGCGCGCTTTCGCGGCGGACGTCGACGTCGTGACGTTCGACCACGAGCATGTTCCGCAAGACGTCCTGCGAGCGCTCGTCGCCGACGGGGTGGTGGTGCATCCGGGCCCCGACGCCCTGCAGTTCGCGCAGGACAAGCTCGTCATGAGAGCCCGGCTCGCCGAACTCGGTGTGCCGCAGCCCGACTGGGCTCCGGTGCGGAGCATCGCCGAGCTGCAGGACTTCCTCGATGCGCATGCCGGTGCGGGCGTCGTGAAGACACCCCGCGGCGGATACGACGGAAAGGGCGTGCGGGTCGTCCGTGCCGCCACCGAAGCGCAGGACTGGCTCGATGCGCTCGCCGGAGACGACGCGCTCCTCGTCGAGGAGCTCGTTCCTTTCGTGCGCGAACTCGCCCAGCAGGTGGCGCGCCGCCCGAGTGGGCAGGTCGTCGCGTACCCCGTGGTCGAGACGGTGCAGCGAGACGGAGTGTGCGCCGAGGTCATCGCCCCGGCGCCCGCCGCCGCGGACCGCCTCGTGGAGGTCGCCGAGGAGATCGGTCGCACGATCGCGGAGGGGCTCGGCGTCACGGGCATGCTGGCCGTGGAGCTGTTCGAGACCGACGACGAACGCATCCTCGTCAACGAGCTCGCGATGCGCCCGCACAACAGTGGGCACTGGAGCCAGGACGGCGCCGTCACCGGACAGTTCGAGCAGCACCTGCGGGCGGTCGCCGATCTGCCGCTGGGAAGTACCGCGCCCCGCTCCGCCTGGTCCGTGATGGTGAACATCCTCGGCGGTCCGGAAGAGGGCACGCTCGAAGAGCGCTTCGGTGCGGCGATGGCCGCGCACCCGCAGGCGAAGATCCACACGTACGGCAAGGCTCCGCGACCCGGCCGGAAGGTCGGGCATGTGAACGTCGTCGACGATGACCTCGACGATGCCGTGTACGTGGCGCGGGCAGCTGTCGCCCATTTCGACTGAGCAGTGCTCGCTCTCGGCGTCACACGGCGCGAGACATGCGCGCGAAGAGGCGCGGCGTTCGGGGTTTCTCCCAGCGGCAGACCGTAGCCTGATCTGGTGACCGAGCCACTGCACTCCTCCGCCGTTCCTCTTGTCGGCGTCGTCATGGGATCCGACTCCGATTGGCGCGTGATGAGCGATGCGTCTCAGGCCCTCACGGACTTCGGAATCCCGCACGAAGTCGAGGTCGTCTCGGCGCATCGCACGCCCGACAAGCTCATGTCGTACGCGCGTGACGCGCGGTCACGAGGAGTCCGCGTCATCATCGCGGGTGCCGGGGGTGCAGCGCACCTTCCGGGCATGCTCGCCTCGATGACCCCGCTTCCCGTTGTGGGTGTCCCTGTGCCGCTCGCCTACCTCGACGGCATGGACTCGCTGCTCTCGATCGTGCAGATGCCTGCCGGGATCCCGGTCGCCACCGTGTCCATCGGCGGAGCGCGCAACGCGGGACTCCTCGCGGCACGGATCCTCGGGACGGCAGACCCCGACCTCGCCGACCGTGTCGAGGCGTACTCTCGCGAGCTCGAGGCCCAGGTCGAGGAGAAGAACGAACGGCTGAAGGGGTCACTGTGACCCTTGCGCCTCCGCGCGCATCAGGGCGCCCACTGATCGAGACCCGGCCGCTGCGGCACCCGGACCTCTCCGATCCGGGGACTATGGCGAAGCGCGGCTGGTGGCTGGTCGCGCTGAATCTCCTGCTGCCGGGCTCGGCCCAGGTGCTCGCCGGTAATCGTCGACTCGGTCGCTTCGGCCTCGGTGCCACTCTGCTCGCCTGGCTCCTCGCGATCGTCGCTGTCGGCCTCGCGCTGTTCGCGCGCCCTGTCCTGCTGTGGCTCACGATCGGCGGCGGGTTCTTCTCGGCTGCCGTCCTCACGATCGTGCAGGTGCTTCTCGTCGCCTACGTCGTCCTCTGGATCGTCCTGACATTCGACGCCCTGCGTCTCGTGCGCCTCGTGAAGCTCCCCGGGCCGTCGCGCCTCGCCATCCCCGTCGT
>NZ_JBLVOH010000200.1:0-1084 GCF_053543675.1 Microbacterium umsixpiens | reverse complement strand
GGCCACCGCGGTGGGCTCGGTGCGCAGCACGATCGGCTCGATCTTCGGTCAGAGCGGCCCGAGCGTGCAGCCGAGCGACGGCTACTACAACATTCTGCTGCTCGGCGCCGACAGCGGCGACGGACGCGACTCGATGCGGTTCGACAGCATCTCGGTCGTGTCGGTGAACGCCGACACCGGCGCCGTGACCATCACCGGCATCCCGCGCGAGCTCCCGAACGCCCCGTTCAGCGAGGGCAGCCCGATGCAGGAGCTCTATCCGAACGGCTTCGAAGGGCACAGCTCATCGACGTGCGGCTGGAACGGGTGGATGAACCACGTGCGCAACGCGGCCGAGGTGTGCCGCGACGACGGGGGAGCAGGGCTCTATCCCGACGCCGTCGCCCACGGCTCCGACCCGGGGATCGAGGCGACCAAGGACGCGGCGGAGGGAGTCCTCGGCATTGAGATCCCGTACTACGTGTTCGTCGACATGCACGGCTTCGCGGAGCTCGTCGATGCTCTGGGCGGCGTGGAGATCGATGTCACCGAGCGTCTTCCGAAGGGCGGACCGCCCGAGGGGTGGACGGGCACCGACGTGAACGAATGGGCCATCGGCTGGATCGAGCCGGGCACACAGCGGATGAACGGCGACACGGCTCAGTGGTACGCCCGATCCCGCTACACCACCAGCGACTGGGATCGCATGAAGCGTCAGCGTGAGCTCCAGGAGGCGATCCTCGCCCAGTTCACACCGCAGACCGTGCTCACCCGATTCAACGAGGTGGCGGCGGCGGGCACGGCATTGATCAGCACCGATCTGCCCTCCGACAAGCTGCCGGAGTTCTTCGACCTGATGCTGAAGGCGAAGGAGCAGCAGGTGACGTCGATCGAGCTCACCCCCGACTTCGGCGTGGACGAGCACGAGCCTGACTACGGCTTCATCCACGACCTGATCGCGACGTCGCTGCATCCGCCGACGCAGACGCCGAGCCCCGCTCCCTGACGACCGCGAGCCCGCGTCGACCGGAGATGGTGCTGGACATTCGGACCGCCCCCGCGTGCGCGCGACAAAGCCCACGGCTCTCCCGTCCCAGAAGGGGCG